>DIVE01000081.1:15418-15972 GCA_002423265.1 Methylophilaceae bacterium UBA6140
TGGTCTGCATGCTGGCGGCCCTGATGTTCCTCGGCGGCTGGCTTTCGCCCGTACCTTTCCTGCCGGACAGCTTCCTCTGGTTGCTGGCCAAGGTGGCTTTCCTGATCTTCCTTTTCCTCTGGTTCCGTGCGACGTTCCCGCGCTATCGCTATGATCAGATCATGCGTCTGGGCTGGAAAGTGTTCATTCCGATCACACTGGTGTGGATCGTCGTCGTCGGTGCCATGATGCAGACGCCCTGGGCGCATCTTTTTCACTAGGGGCGGGATAACAGATCATGTTGAACAAGATTAAATCCGTATTATCCAGCCTGATGCTGATCGAGCTGCTGAAAGGCATGGCGCTGACCGGCCGCTATTTCTTCGCCCGCAAGATTACGGTGCAGTATCCGGAAGAACGCACGCCGATGTCGCCGCGCTTCCGTGGCCTGCACGCGCTGCGCCGCTACCCGAACGGCGAAGAGCGCTGCATCGCCTGCAAGCTGTGCGAGGCGCTCTGTCCGGCGCAGGCCATCACCATCGAGGCCGGGCCACGCCGCAACGACGGCACGCGCC
>DIVE01000098.1:0-14663 GCA_002423265.1 Methylophilaceae bacterium UBA6140
CACTTGCACCAAATTGGTGCAATAGACCGGGGCTGTGCACCAAAATCATCCGGATACGCCTGTTCTCTTTTGTAACCTTATGTGTGAAAATGAGAAATTGTGATCTAAACGATGGCACAGTTCCTGCTAGATACAAGTTCTAAAAACTATACATATAGTGATTTCAAAACCTCATTCAATTGTTTTAGGAGAATCAAATGGCGGTCTCTGATGTAATGAAAATGGTAAAGGAAAACGACATCAAGTTTGTTGATTTCCGTTTTACCGATACCAAAGGCAAGGAACAACACGTAACAGTGCCGATTTCTGCGTTCAACGAAGACAAGTTCACCGAAGGTCACGCCTTCGACGGCTCATCCATCTCCGGCTGGAAGGGCATTCAAGCTTCCGACATGCAGCTGATGCCTGACCCGCAGACCGCGAACGTCGACCCTTTCATGGACGAACCGACTCTGATTCTGACCTGCGACGTGGTCGACCCGACCGATGGCAAAGGCTACGACCGTTGCCCGCGCAGCCTGGCAAAACGTGCCGAAGCCTACCTCAAGTCCAGCGGGCTCGGCGATACCGCCTATTTCGGTCCTGAACCGGAATTCTTCATTTTCGACTCCATCCAGTGGAGTACCAGCATGCAAGGCTCAATGGTGAAGATCAACTCAGAAGAAGGCGCCTGGGCATCCGGCGACAGCTTCGAGGGCGGCAACACCGGCCATCGTCCCGGCGTCAAGGGCGGCTACTTCCCTGTTCCTCCTGTCGATTCTTTCCAGGACATCCGCTCTGCGATGTGTATCGCACTGGAAGAAATGGGCATTCCGGTCGAAGTTCACCACCACGAAGTGGCGACTGCCGGCCAATGTGAAATCGGCACCAGATTCAGCACGCTGACCACGCGCGCAGACTGGACGCAAGTCCTGAAGTACGTGGTGCACAACACCGCGCACGCTTACGGCAAGACCGCGACATTCATGCCCAAGCCATTCTTCGGCGATAACGGTTCCGGTATGCACGTTCACCAATCCGTCTGGAAAGACGGCAAGAACCTGTTCGCGGGCAACGGCTATGCCGGCCTGTCCGAGTTCGCGCTGTATTACATCGGCGGCATCATCAAGCACGCACGTGCGCTGAACGCGATCACCAACCCGAGCACCAACTCCTACAAGCGTCTGGTACCGCACTTCGAAGCCCCGGTCAAACTGGCCTACTCCGCCAAGAACCGTTCCGCCGCGATCCGCATTCCATTCGTTCACGGCGACAAGGCACGCCGGGTCGAGGCACGCTTCCCCGATCCTACCGCCAACCCATACCTCGCTTTCAGCGCTCTGCTGATGGCCGGTCTGGACGGTGTTCAGAACAAGATTCACCCGGGCGAGCCAGCCACCAAAGATCTCTACCATCTGCCACCCGAGGAAGATGCACAGATCCCGACCGTTTGTTCCTCGCTCGAACAGGCGCTGGAAGCACTGGACAAGGATCGCGAGTTCCTGACCCGTGGCGGCGTGTTCTCCGAAGACTGGATCAACAGCTACATCGACCTCAAGATGGAAGAAGTCAACAAGCTGCGCATGACCCCTCACCCGGTCGAGTTCGGCATGTACTACAGCTGCTAAGAGACACGGCCGCAACCAGCGGCCGTTGTAAAGCAAGGCGACAGGAAAGGCAGGGCAACCTGCCTTTCTTCATTTCGGCGCCACACCCTGCCGTCAACGAACCGCCCCGAAGTTTCGTTGCCTCAGTACCACACACTCCATTAAACTCTGAGCCATGACACCATTGCACAAGATACTTCTGCCCATTGCCTGCCTTGCGGGCTTCGGCTTCGCCCATCACGCAGGTGCCGAAATTTACAAGATCATAGATGCCGATGGCCGCGTGACTTACACCAACGTGCCCACAAAAGGTGCAAAGAAGCTGGATATCGATCCGCCGCCTTCGAATGGTGCAAGCAGCGCTCCGAAGAATGCCAAAACGCCAACGCCCGCCAGCTTTCCGCGTGTGGACAAGGAAACCCAGAACGCACGGGATGACAAACGCCGCGAGATATTGCAAGCCGAACTGACGGCTGAACAACAAGCGCTGGAGCAGGCCAAACAGGCTTATATCGAGGGCGAATCCGTACCGGAAGTGTACAAGGGCGCCAACGGCAAGACCTATCGCAACGTCGCCAAATTCGAAGAGAAAATGAAGCGCCTGCAGGCTGATGTCGACACGCACCAGAGAAACATTGAACTTCTGCAAAAAGAACTGCAGTCGCTCAACTAGCCCGGCCATTTGAGGGCCGCTATGGTGAAATATCCGGGCCAGGCTTTTTTCAGCCAGTTTTCTCCCATGGCCCGGGTTTTGCTTATACTAGGGCGTGCTCACACTAAATTCACTTATGCGTTGTCAAGATCACACGATGGATGCAAGGCGCGAAGCGCAGCGAATGGAACGACCATTCGCAAGCTTCGCAACGCCGCAGACGCGTGTGATCTTGACAACCCTGCGGGACGGTGACGGTTTGAGCGCCCTTCTTTGTAGTTCCAGCATAACCTGCTTCACAGGTGAGCCTGCACCGAAACTACGTTTTCAAAAGCCGCTTGAAGTGGCTTGCAATTCGGCGCGTCTTGCTTCGCGGATGGCATCCCGAACTGCCACCGTCGCATACGCGAATTTAGTGTGAACACGCCCCAAGCTACCATGGACTATCACATCCCCCCATCATTTGCAGGACTCGAACATCTGGCGACCGCCGTCATCCTGCTCGATCAGGATAGAAACGTCGTCTATGCCAATCCCGGCGCAGAGGTCGTCTTCGCGCTCAGCGCCAGACAGATCACCGGCCTCAATATTTCGCAGGTGTTCCCCGACTGCGAAATACTGCATGCCGCGCTGGAAAACGCAGTCAACAACCATAGCCCGTTCCGGGAGCATGAATTCATCATCACCACGCTGCGGCAGAATTCACTCGCCGTGACCTGCACGGTGACGCCGGTATATGAAGAGCCGGCCTGTCTGGTGCTTGAGTTTCAGCAGATGGATCAGCAATTGCGTATTGCCCGCGAGGAACGCATGCTGATCCAGCAACAGGCCAACGCGGAGCTGTTACGCAACCTCGCGCATGAAATCCGCAACCCGCTCGGCGGTTTGCGCGGCGCAGCACAATTATTGGAACACGAACTGCCGCAAGTCAGCCTGCGTGAATATACCCAGGTCATCATCAAGGANNCGCAGCCTGCTGCTGGCAGAATCGCCCAAGGGCATGATCGTCAAACGCGATTACGACACCAGCCTGCCGGAGTTGATCGGCGACCGCGAAAAGCTGATCCAGGCCGTGCTCAACATCGCCAGAAACGCTGTGCAGGCCATGCAGAGCCAACCCAACCCGAATGGTGTTCCGAGCGAGATCATTCTGCGCACACGTGCCGAACGGCAAGTCACGCTCGCCAAAAAACGCTATCGCGTGGCGATCAAACTGCAGATTATCGACAACGGCCCCGGCATTCCGCAGGAAATACGCGACCGCATCTTTTACCCGCTGGTTTCCGGCCGGGAGGGCGGCTCCGGACTCGGGCTGACGCTGGCACAAACCTTCATCACCCAGCATCACGGCATGATCGAGTGCGAAAGCCGGGAAGGCTACACCTGTTTTACCATCCTGCTGCCGATCGAAAGCTCGGCGATGAGATCACTTTTGCCAAGGCAATAAATTAGTATTGAGGCTCAACTGACATGAAACCTATCTGGATTATTGACGACGACAAATCGATACGCTGGGTGTTTGAAAAAGCACTGGCGCGTACCGATATGGAATTCAAAACTTTCTCTTCCGTGCCGGAGGCCTTGAATGCCCTGAACCGGGAAGAACCGCAAGTCGTCGTCAGCGATATCCGCATGCCGAACGGCTCCGGGCTCGACTTTCTGCAGGAGATCAAACAGCGCCTGCCGGACACGCCCGTCATCATCATGACTGCATACTCCGACCTCGAAAGTGCAGTAGCTGCCTTTCAGGGCGGCGCTTTCGAATATCTGGCGAAACCGTTCGATGTCGATCAGGCTATCGAGATCATCCGGCGCGCGGTCGATGAAAGCATGCGCCAGGCGACTGAATCCGTAGTGCAGGAAGAAACGCCGGAAATCATCGGCCAGGCACCGGCCATGCAGGAAGTCTTTCGAGCCATCGGCCGCCTGAGCCGTTCGCACGCCACTGTCCTGATTAACGGCGAATCCGGCACCGGCAAGGAGCTGGTCGCCAGCGCCCTGCATCGGCACAGCCCGCGTGCCGAGAAGCCCTTCATCGCCATAAACACTGCCGCCATCCCCAAGGACCTGCTCGAATCCGAACTGTTCGGCCACGAGCGCGGCGCCTTTACAGGTGCGCAAGCCGCAAGGCGCGGGCGTTTCGAACAGGCCGATGGCGGTACCTTATTTCTCGATGAAATCGGTGACATGCCTTCAGACCTGCAGACGCGCCTGCTGCGTGTGCTGTGCGACGGCCAGTTCTACCGGGTCGGCGGCCATCAGCCGGTCAAGGTCAACGTGCGCATCATCGCCGCCACCCACCAGGATCTCGAAGAACGCGTCAAACTCGGCCTATTCCGCGAAGACCTGTTCCACCGCCTCAATGTCATCCGGCTGCGTCTACCGCCATTGCGCGAGCGTCGCGAGGACATCCCCTTACTGGTCAAGCATTTTCTGCAACAAAGTGCTCAGGAGCTTGGCGTCGATACCAAAATCCCTTCCGGCAACACGCTGCGTTATCTCGCCAACATGGCGTGGAGCGGCAACGTCAGACAGCTAGAAAACGTCTGCCACTGGCTTACCGTGATGGCGCCCGGGCAGAATATTGACATCGCCGATTTACCGCCCGAGCTGAAGGAAGATACAGCCAAACCCTCTACCTCAACCAACTGGCAGGAAGCGCTGGCGCTGGACGTGATCGACGCGCTGAATCGCGGTGAGCAGGAACTCCTTGATGGTCGTACCAAGGAGTTTGAGCGCATTCTCATTACAAAAGCCCTGCAACACACAGGTGGCAGACGCATCGAAGCTGCGCATCAACTCGGCATGGGGCGCAACACCCTCACCAGAAAAATCCAGGAACTCGGCATCGACGAGTAATTGCTTTCATGCCATAACGAGCAGCGGCCCGACATACGGGCCGTTTTTTATTCTTTTCAAAATCCCGAACCCTCAGGCATCTATTGCCCCGTTTCACCTAAACGGGTGATGTCGTACTTAACAAACTCTGTAATAGTCCAACGCTATCGACACATTCAGATGCCTATCTGAAATATGCATGCAACGAAATAGCGCGTTTTGTTTCATCAAGTTAAATCCAGAGGCAAAGATGATCAACTTCAATATCAAAACCAAACTGCTTGAAAAACAACTTAGAATCGGCAAGCGCATTACCATCGTCGANNCTGGTGAAATACACCCCGGGAAGAACATGTCTTGTTTTTGAAGCCAGCAAATAATACTTCTGGTTTAACAACAATAAAAAACGCCGCTAATGCGGCGTTTTTTATTGTCCTGGCTAAAACTAGAACTGCCAGTTGATACCAACCCTTATAGTGTGAAACGCCGGATCTACGTCGCTGATAGCGGCTGCGAAGCGACTGGCTGCACCATCACCGACAGCATTGTCATAGCCGATACTTGATTCTTTCTTGCTTCCCAGATCAACGTAAAGATAGGTGACGTTGGCAATAATATTCTCCTTGATGAGGTAATCAAAACCAGCACCGACCGTCCAGCCATATTCGGTATCAGTACCACCTATCGAGCCTGAATTCGTAACAGGTAGACCGTAATTTGCATCGTCAAATGCATTAGTTGCATCATGACTATAGCTGTAGTCATTGAACTCGTACTTGGCCTTGTTTCTTACTTTTCCGTATGCAAGACCGGCCGTTACAAATGGCAGAAAATCATCATTAACCAAATAACCTACCCTGCCACGAACCGTACCAAACCAATCAACACCCAGATCGGATGCACGCACGGTAGAGTCTATCTTGCCTGAAGTGTTACCTGCATCATCCGGAGAAACAGGCGGAGGGGAACCATCAAAGTATGGGTTCGATTCAGCATACAATATCGATTCCGAGCTGGATGATGCCGACACTGACTTGTCTTTGATTTTTGTAAAATCAGCCTCTACGCCGTACACGTATCTATTTTTCTGCCAGTTGTAACCGGCTTTGATACCACCCAGGAATCTGTTTCCGTCTTCACTGTTTTTCACAAACGTCTTGATGATTTCACTAATCGGATTGTCTGAATAAACTGGTGGTGGTGTGTCGCCAAAAGGGTCAAATATCGGCTTGGCAAACCAGCGCGCATTGGGGTTTTGTTGCAGACAGTCTTCCTCGCCGTTCAATCCGGGCAGAATGCGACCGCTTTTCGCGTTATAGCAAAAGCTGCCATCGCCATCCCTGTCAAGCTCAGGCCCATCATCCGGGCTGTAATAATCAGAAGCAGCAGTATTGGCCTCAATACTTTTGTCTTAACCTGCTGAAGAACCTATGAAGGCACCGATGTACGGGCCTGCCCACGCACCAGTTGCCACTGCATTCTCGGCATTAGCCGCCATTGAATGTGAAGCCAGAATTGTCAGAATCGAAGTAATCGTTATTGCGCGCATTTTTGCCCCGTTTTTAGTGTTATATGAAGAATTAGCTTATTATCATTTTTATCATATATCCAACGGGTGTCAAATTATTTCTCTTGCATAATTATCATATGTTGCATAAATACAACATTATTTGTGTGCACTCAAGAGAGATTTGCAGCAATAAAAAACGCCGCTTAAAGCGGCGTTTTTTATTGCTGCAAAGTGAGTTACATCAGAACTGCCAATTCAATCCGACACGCAAAACATGGAATGAGGGGTCAACCTCGGAACCAACGAATGCTGTACGAGAACCTGACGGGCCAAGGTAAGCGTAGCTGGCTTCTTTTTTACCGCCCAAATCCACATAAAGATAAGTCACGTTGGCCAATATATTTTTGGTCAAGCGATAATCTACACCGGCACCAACTGTCCAGCCTGTTTCCGTATCTTTACCGCCTACGCTACCTGATGTTACTGCAGTATCTTCGGTGTAGTAATCTGTATCGGCAATCTGGTAACTCAATTTGTTTCTGACCTTGCCATAGGCAAAACCAGCAGTGACAAAAGGCAGCAGATTGTCGTTGACGGCATAACCGAGGCGCCCACGCACGGTACCAAACCAGTCGACACCCAGCTTACCCTTGGCATTGACTGCAATCATTCCGGGAGTTTCGCCTACCAACTCCTCGTTCTCAATAAGCGCGGCTTCTGCTGATGCGCTTTCACGCAGGGTTTTGTCCCTTACCGAACTGATGTCTGCTTCCAGACCATATACCAAGCGGTCTCTCTGCCAGTTATAACCGACCTTGATACCACCGAGGAAACGGCCGCTGTCAGTGGAATTGCGCATGAGTTGGCTTGCAATCAACGGCTCCCCAATTACACTGCCACCACCACCGCCACCACCGCCACCGCCGTCGGTGGCAATCCATACGGCATTCGGATTACTATTCAAGCACTCCTCTGGCCCTGTCAAACCGTTAATGATATTTCCGCTCTGAGCGTTGTAGCAGTAGCCTCCTGGATCTTCTTGACCTGGCGGCGGTTCCTCACCGTCCAACTGATAGTCAACTGCTCTTGCATTTGCTCTCACTGAGCGGTCTTCGCCGAAAGAAGAACCGATGAAAGCACCGATATACGGGCCTGCCCAGGCCGATGAACTTGCTGCATCATCTGCATGAGCCGTTACGCCATACATGGAAAGAATTAATAATGAACCTACTGTCACCGCGCGCATAATTGTCCCCTGTCTAGTTTATGCTTTTATTAGTTTTTTTACTGGTTAAACAATAAACTGTATTTATAAACATGTCTATTATTTTTTATGACTTACAAGCTCAAATTGTTACAAAAATACAACAACTTCGCCAATTCTGATGCATTATAAAATTCGTAGCACTACCTGCTTGGTAAAGAAGCTGAAGCACAGATATTCATACACCCAGCCGTTCAGCTTGACAGCCTCCTGAAAAGCCTTCAACTCATCTTCACGCCAGTGCTGGTTGCCGATATATTCGTCGAATACGATCACAGTGCCCGGCTTTATGCGTGGCGCCAATAAATCGAGGACCGTCTTTGTCGAGCTGTAGGTATCACAGTCGATGTTGATCAGGCGCACATCCTTATCGTGCTGTTTGAGGAACTCTGGCAACGTCTGATCAAACCAACCTTTGTGCAAGGTCACGTTCGCCGGCACTTCCGGCATCACGCCCTTGGTCGTGTAGCTGCCTTTCGGCTCATGATGCCAGACATCGGGCAGCCCCTCGAAACTGTCAAAGCCATGAACGGGCTGTTGCGCGAGGTTGGCCAGCATGCAGATCGAATTGCCGAACCGGACGCCGAACTCCAGCACCAAGCCCTGGTTTTTAGCTTCACGCATAGCCAGCTTGAAGGTATCAATGGCACTACCCGCGATGGGAATCGATTTGCCGCCAGCGTTTTTAAGATAGTCCCAGGCATCAATACGCGCTTGATAAAGCGGCTGGCTTTTGATCAAGCTGAATTGGGCATTGGCCTTTTCGGTTTCTCCAACATAATCATGCAGCAAGCCCAGCATGAAGCGCGCTTCGAGATCGCGCGGATTCGCTAGCAGCGTCTTTCCCAGCGCGTTTACAGACTTGGATAAATCACCGGCATCTATTAATACCGCATGCAAGTTGAATAAGGCATCAGCGTAGTCGGGGGCGAGCGTTATAGCTTTCCTGTAATGCGCAACCGCCAAATCAATTTCGCCCATTTCATGGAATGCCAAGCCGAGGTTGTTATAAAACTCCGGGTTCTTGCCGTTCAGCTTGATTGCCCGCTCACCATAATCGACAGCCTCCCGTGTTTGCCCTTGCTTTATCGCAACTGAACTGAGCAAGTGCCAAGCATCGGCTTGATTGGCATTGGCTGAAAGGCTCTCTCTGGCAAGTTGCTCCGCATCTTCTATAAATCCTTGACGAAAGAGATTCCAGGCCGCTTGAAAAGACTGCGTGCTATCTGCGGCAGATGTCCTGATCTTTGCGCAACAGTGCTTAAATTTCTTTCCACTTCCACAAGGGCACAAATCGTTTCGGCCGATCTTGGAATAGCTCAATTACTTCTCCCTGATGTGTTGCATACTCATTTTATACAACTGATTGTATCGCATGCGGGCAAACCCATAGACAATCATACAAATTCGAGTTGTCCAAACGCACAAATAAAAATGACACCCGAAGGTGCCTGAATGCAATACAAGTAAGCTTTACTTAACGCAACGGAAGGTCAATTCACGCCGACCGCCAACAGGGTTTTCCAGTTTGTTTAATGTCTCATAGGCACCTTTACAAGTCTGGCGAGCCTTATCGTTACAACTACCCCAATCTTCTACGGTGCCGCTGCAGCTCGTGAAATAAGTGCCCTGCTTCGCATCGATTAGCGTGACTGGTTGTTGTTGGCCCTTCATGAGCTGCGCGCAGCTTGAAAGCAATAAAGCTAAAAACACTAAAGCTACTTGTTTCATGTCATTCCGATCTATCAGTAAATAAAAACGGCACCCGAAGGTGCCGTTTCAGCTTTCAATTCAACTAAGATAAATCTTAGAAGAACATGATCGCGCCGAGGGAGATGGTCTTAGCACCACCATTACCCGAGCAACCAACTGGGCATACATCGTTAACAACTTTTACGTTATCGTAATCAGTGTCTGTGTATTCAGCAACGAGGTTCAAACTCTTGGTAAGTGGGTGGTATGCACCGACGATCCAAGATTCATTCTTGAAGTCACCGCCAGCTTGATCAATTTTGCTTTGACCCCAGGAAGCACCAACCTTGGTACCAATGCCTGGGATGGTGTAGGTAGCTTGTACATAGCCACCGTCAACATCGTATTCGCCGTACCAAAGGCCGAGACCAGATGCTGGGGTGTTACCACGCACTACTACTGGCAGACCAGCACCTTCACCATCATAGTAGTAACCTACCAGAGTCAGACCACCGAAAGAAACCTTACCACCGATTTCCATCATCTTTACGGTGTCTTCATCGTGAGATGCACCGAACAAAGCTGGATCAGCTGCCGAGTTATCAACCTTCTGATGCAGACCACCTACCCAAACCTTACCGGAAACGTCACCAGCCCACTCATAGGAAACCTTAGCGTCGAAACCGATATCGCTGTTATCAGAGTTACCCCATGGCTGGCGAGCTGCAGCTGCGAAGCTGAAACCGTTCCAGTTTGGAGAATGATAGGCAATTTGACCAACCCAATCAGCATAGATATAGCCAGAACCGATACGGCCTAATGTGGAAGAACCGTTACCACCAGCACCTGTACCAACACCCAGCAGAGTCATGTCAGACAAGATCGCGTCGGAACCGAAGATGCCGAGGTCACGACCCATCTTGATAGTACCCCAGGAGGCATCACCGAAAGTCATGTAAGCTTGACGAATGTTCAGGCTGTTACCGCCTGCACCATTGTTCTGGCCCAAATCACCACCGTAGTAACCACTACCGGAACCAACTGTGCCTTCGGAGTTACTGTCAACGCCAGTAAAGAATGTGAACTGGAATGCGATATCCAGATCGTTTTGACGAGTCTTACCACCGATACCCAGCGCTGCAGGCAACAGGCCAGTAGAAATGGTGTTAGCGTTTTCACCACCTGGTGCGCCGTCAACATCATTATCCAAAATGCCATCAAAGCGTGTGTTGCTGTAGTAAGCGTTTACGTTACCACCGATGTCGATGGTCCAGTCGCCTGCTGGAATGGTGATACCAGCGTTAGCGGCTGAAGCGCCGAATGCCATAACGGCACCAGCAACTGCCATACCTAATTTCTTATTCATATCTATCTCCTGTTGCGTTTAATTTACTGTTATCAGGTTCACCTTAGCGAACTTGATATCAGAGTTCGCGAACTCCCCTTACGGAAAGGTAGATGTAGTATGCCAAAGCGAAATACGGCATCGCAAGGAATTCTTGGAGTTTTGTGTCTCTTTTTGGTGGAATGTTGTTTTTTTGCAACAAACCGCTTGAGGTTTCAGGCGCAAAGCGGCTTTAACGTTTATTGCTTCAGCCTCTTAATAAAAATGGTCGTGCTTTAATTTTCAGCATTTCATTGAACGTTTGCGCTAAAAAATTCAGCAGCCATGAATTTGCTTCCGCACTGCTTCAGAATTTGTCTTGAATTAATATTTTGAATTGTAGTCTTAACATGACTACAATCATAATTACGTAATTTGGAGCATTGATCATGGCTAATTCAGAGACCTACGTGCGTGCGCGCATAGACGCAAAAACAAAAGAGCAGGCAACAAATGCACTTGAAGCAATGGGGCTATCCGTCTCGGATGCAATTCGCATGCTGATGCTGCGCGTTGCCAATGAACGACGCCTGCCTTTTGAGGTGGTAGTGCCTAATCTTTCAACCCAACGAGCAATGGAAGAACTCGAGGCAGGAAAAGGCAAAAAATTCAATCGCGTTGAAGATTTGATGGCGGATTTGAATGCGGACGATTGAGCGATCTGGCGATTTTCGGCGTGATTACAAGCGGATTAAAGCTACGCCGCGCTATAGCAAAACGATTGATTCTCTTCTTCAAGAACTACTGCAATTACTGCTGGCTGATGCTCCACTACCTTCCAGGAACCGCGACCATACTCTAAGCGGGAATTGGCAAGGATACCGTGAGTGTCATATCAAACCTGATTTACTGTTGATCTACAGCAAACCGGACGACGATTTACTGAGACTTGTGCGAATGGGGTCACATAGCGAACTATTCGGTTAAGTATGTAGCCGTATCGTGAATTGCCGAAAGCTTTAAGCACGAGCCGCCTTATGTCAGACCTGCCCATACAACGAGTGCCCTGTTTACCTGCAACATGGTCAGCTCATCGAGGCATCCGATGGGGGCGCCGATTTTTTCACGACGCACCGTCATGATTTTATCCACTTGTATTTGGCTGGCTTTGCTGAGGCAATTTTTTGCATCGGGGGCAAGGTTGATCCTGAATAGCGGCGCATTTTCCAGCTCGCTTGAAATTAGCATGACTGTCACTGTGGCATGCGTAGCATTAAACAGATCAGACTGAATGACCAGCGCCGGACGCGGCTTGCCGAAATCCCCCTGTATCGCAATCGTTACGATTTCGCCACGCTTCACGAAGATGCCTCATCCAGATCAGACAGGGCCTGATCAAGAAACTCCAGCATTGCGATATCCCGATGATCGTGTTCTGCCACCAAAGCTGACTGACGGCGGCACTCCTCGGCAAAACCTTCCGCCCTGGTATCAGGCACCCATATCTGAATGGGGCGCATACCAGCCGCACGCAGCCCGGCACGGTACTTGTTGACACGTTCTGAAACGGTAGTGCCCATGACATCCTCCTGACAATAGGTTGCATGTAACATGCTATCAGGAGGGCATGTTACATGCAACAACAAAGGAATCTCAAATCTCATGGCGCAAGCGCTGCTACAACAATAAATATGCCACTGCCGAATTTATTGAAATTTGCATCGAAGATTAAATCCTACTATAGTAAAACATTGATCTGTTAGGAGATGATCTATGTTGCAATCATTAAGGCGGGCAGGCGGTTCATTGGTAATGACTGTTCCCAAGGCTTTCATAGAACAGAACAAGCTTCACGAAGGCTCAAAAGTGAATCTGATGCTGGATGGAAAGCAAATGACAATCACTGTACCTGAACCAAACAAAAAGCACTTCAAAATTGAGGAGTTAATGGCAGAAATGCCGAATGGATTTCCACGTGTTGAGGGCTGGGATGAAATGCAAGCTGTCGGGCAGGAAGCTGCTTGATGGCGTACGTACCGAAACGCGGGGATATTATTCACCTGACCTTTGACCCGGCCTCAGGTAAAGAAATGCTGGGAAAGCATTATGGCTTGGTCATCAGCGGCAAGATTTTTAATAGCAGTGGCTTGGCAATGATATGCCCGGTTTCTCAAGGTGTCGCTGCCGATGCGCGATCTGTTGGCACGGTAGTGACACTCATGGATTCAGGTACTCAAACTCAAGGCGGGGTTCATTGTCATCAATTAAAGTCACTGGATTGGCGTGTAAGAAAAGCTGAATTCAAGGAAGTATCGCCTGACTTCATTATGCAAGAAGTTTCCGGAAGGCTTGAGGCAATCTTGTTTGATTAGCGAGGCGCTAAACTTATTACATCTTTGCGAATAGCGGCCACTAGCCGATGAAAGTACAGAGTTGTGTCACCCCGGTGAAAACGAGGCTGAACAGCCAAGTTTCGAGGAACGGCCAAACCGGGGTCCAGCGGTTTGCTGCCATATTGTTCTGGATTCCGGCTTGCGCCGGAATGACGGGTCGTGGATTGCCGTGTCCTGACAGGCTCGCAATCACTCGTCGGGAATAATCAAAGGGATTGTTCTTCTATCGCAAACAGCCGGCGATATTCGCGTATGGCGTAGCGATCTGTCATGCCGGCGATGTAATCGGCCACTGCACGCGGCTGGTCTTTTTCGGCATAGGCGCGGAATTCGTCCGGCATCAGCGCCGGGTCTTCAATGAAAACAGCGAACAGTTCGCGGATGATGAGCCGCGCCTTGGCACTCATGCGATTGACGCGGTAGTGCTGGTATAGCTGCGTGCGAAGAAAGCGTTTGAGTTCGTTCTGCTGCTTGCGCATGGCGTCGCTGAAGGCGATCAGCGGCGGGTTGCTGCGCACTTCGTCGATATTGCGCGGCGCGGTTTCAGCGATGAGCTGCGCGCTCTGCCGGCTGAGATCGACCACTTGGGCATTGATCATGCGCCGCACGGTTTCATGTATCAGGCGCCGGCCTTCCAGCGCCGGATAAAGCTTTTTCACCTGCTGCAAATGCTCGGCAAAAATCTGCACTTCAGAGAGTTGCTGCAGCGTAATCAGGCCGGAGCGCAAGCCGTCATCGACATCATGGTTGTTGTAGGCGATTTCGTCGGCGAGATTGGTGACCTGCGCTTCCAGCGAGGGCTGCTGCTTTTTGATGAAACGCTCGCCGACATCGCCGAGCGTTCTGGCGTTTTTCACCGAGCAGTGTTTGAGGATGCCCTCGCGCATTTCGAAGCTCAGATTGAGGCCGTCGAACTCGGCATAGCGTTGCTCCAGATAATCCACCACCCGCAAGGATTGCAGGTTGTGCTCGAAGCCGCCGTGGGCTTTCATGCAGTCGTTGAGGGCATCCTGTCCGGCGTGGCCGAAGGGCGTGTGGCCGAGATCGTGCGCCAGCGCGATGCCTTCTGCCAGGTCTTCCTGCAGGTTGAGATTGCGGGCGATGGCGCGGGCGATCTGGGCAACTTCAAGGCTGTGGGTCAAGCGGGTACGGAACAGGTCGCCTTCGTGATTGACGAACACCTGGGTTTTGTATTCCAGCCGCCGGAAGGCGCTGGAGTGAATGATGCGGTCGCGGTCACGCTGGAACTGGTTACGGCCGTATGGCGCCTGCTCGGGATAGCGGCGGCCGCGGCTTTGCTCCGGATTGGCGGCGTATGGCGCAAGCTCAAGCATTTGCGCGTCAGCCTCGCGCTATGGAGCTGAGCGCAGCCGATGCGAGCGTCTGCCGCAAGGCCTCTGCATC
>DIVE01000098.1:14675-34999 GCA_002423265.1 Methylophilaceae bacterium UBA6140
AGATCAGGCGCATCCACCGGCAGTTTGGCCGCCACCAGCAGTTTGCGTATGCGTGCCACTTCGTCCGCGCTGAGCCAGCCCAGCCTGCGCGAGAGATCGGCCGCGAGCATGGTGCCGGCAGCAACCGCTTCGCCATGCAGCCAGACGCCGTAGCCCATGGCGTTTTCAATGGCATGGCCGAAGGTATGGCCAAGGTTGAGCAGGGCGCGCTCGCCGCTCTCCCGCTCGTCGGCCGCGACCACCTCGGCCTTGTTGCGGCATGAGCGGTAAATGGCATAGCTCATGGCTTCGGTATCCAGCGCATTGAGCTTTTCGACCTTCTGCTCCAGCCATTCGAAGAATTCGAGATCGCGGATGAGGCCGTACTTGATGACTTCTGCCATGCCCGCCGCCAGCTCATTCGGCGGCAGGGTGTTGAGGGTGGAAATATCGGCCAGCACCAGCTGCGGCTGGTAGAACGCGCCTATCATGTTCTTGCCGAGCGGATGATTGATGCCGGTTTTGCCGCCCACCGACGAATCCACCTGCGAGAGCAACGTGGTCGGCACCTGGATGAACGGCACGCCGCGCAAATAGGTCGCAGCCGCATAGCCGGTGAGGTCACCGATGACGCCACCGCCGAGCGCAATCAGCGTGGTGCTGCGTTCGCAGCGGTTCTCCAGCAGCGCGTCGTAAATCAGGTTCAGCGTCTCGCTGTTCTTGTAGGCTTCGCCGTCGGGCAGAATAATCGGTATGACGCTGACGCCTGCATCCCGCAGCGGCTGCGTGATGCGTTCAAGATACAAGGGAGCGACTGTAGTATTGGTCACAATCGCGACCTGTTTGCGCTTGAGGTGCGGCAGAATGAGATCCGTCCGCGTCAGAAGATCGCAGCCTATGTGTATCGGGTAACTTCTGTCACCCAGCGAAACGTCAAGAGTTTGCATTCGATGCCTTCGTTTGTTGCGCTGTTAGTTGAGCCTGCCGCTGCTCCAGCAACTTTTCTATTTCATGGACGATGGTGCCGACCGCCTGACCGCCGGTATCAACAATGATGTCGGCAATCTCACGATAGAGCGGATCGCGCTCCTCGAACAGTTTCTCAAGCTGCGCGCGCGGGTTGGCGGTTTGCAGCAGAGGACGGTTCTTGTCGTTGCGCGTTCTTATCCAGAGCTCGTTGACATTGGCCCGCAAGTAGATGACCGTACCATGTTCCTTCAGGTTTTTGCGGTTTTCCGGCAGCAACACGGCACCGCCGCCGGTTGCCAGCACGATATTTTCGGCGCGGGTCAACTCTTCGATCATGGCAGCCTCACGGCGGCGGAAACCGGCTTCGCCCTCCAGCTCGAAAATGAGCGGAATGTTCACGCCGGTGCGACGCTCGACCTCATGATCGGTGTCGTAAAAGTCTTTTTTGAAATGCCTGGCCACCAGGCGGCCGACCGTGGTTTTGCCAGCACCCATCAACCCGACAAAGAATATGTTTGCCAAAATAGAAATACCTGCCATAGCGTTGGCAGGTATTTTAAGTGATTAGTTGCAGTCTGCGCTATCTATAGAATCCCAGCACCAAGGAAACACTGATTTATTCGGTTTTATCGTTCCGGCGCAGGCCGGAAACCAGCTAAACAAAGGCACTGGACACCGGGCTGCGCCAGTATGACGAATCCATCAGCGCTTTTCTGACGAATGGCGAGCCTAACGAATGGCGAGGTTTTCATCCAGCACTCTGGGCGTGATGAAAATCAGCAATTCGGTCTTGTTATTGACCTTTTCCGTGCGCTTGAAGAAATGCCCAAGCACCGGCAGGTTACCGAAGAAGGGCACCTTGTCCACATCGTTACGCTCGGTCTGTTCATAAATACCGCCGAGCACCGCTGTCTCTCCATTAGCCACCAGCACCTGGGTCTGGACCCGCTGAGTATTGATGGAAGGAACGCCATTGGTCACTTCACCCCTGCTGTCTTTTTTGACTTCCAGATCCATCACAATCTTGTCATCCGGCGTAATTTGCGGCGTCACTTTCAGACTCAGCGTAGCATCCTTGAATTGCACGCTGGTGGCGCCGCTGCTGGTCGCCTGCTGATAAGGAATCTGCGTGCCCTGCTCGATGATCGCCTCCTGCTGATTGGCCGTCGTCACCCGCGGACTGGAAACCACCTTGCCGCGCAAGTCCGACTCCATCGCAGAGAGTTCGAGATTAAGCAGGAAACCTGCAGGCAACCGGAACAAGCTCAGGGCAAAATTACCGAATGCGTTGGCCACCGGCAGGTTGACGTTCAGATCCTGCGCACCGCCGGGGCTGGTGCCGAGCAAAAAGCCGTTACCGGCACTCGATGTCGCCAGCGCTGAAGACCCGACCGGGTTGTTGGCCGTCTCCGTCACCTCGCCGCCTGATGCGGTACGTGTGAGCGTACTGCCGAGCGTGCCGCTGGACCCGACTCGCGTTTGGCCGGAAGTGGCCTGATGCTGCACGCCGAATCTGGCACCCAGGCTTCTGCTGAAGCCTTCATCGGCAATCACCAGCCTGGATTCGATCATCACTTGTTTTACGGCAATATCGATCTTGTTGATGATGTTCTGCACGTTCTCCAGGTTTCTGGGCGTGTCCTGCACGAACAGGGTATTGGTTCTGGTATCGACCACAGCGCTGCCGCGTTTGGACAGTATGCGCTGTTTGTCGCTGCTGATCAGCTTTCTCAGTTCTTCAGCCTTCTGGTAACGCAAGGTGAACACTTCCGTCCGCATCGGTTCCAGTTCCTCGATCTGCTGGGAGGCCTCGAGCGCCGTCTTCTCGCGTGCGGCAATTTCATCGGCTGGTGCCACCCAGATCACATTGCCGGTCTTGCGCATCGACAAACCCTTGCTCTGCATGATGATATCCAGCGCCTGATCCCATGGCACATCCTTCAGACGCAGGGTCAGGTTGCCGGTTACGGTATCGCTGCTGATGATATTGAGGCCGGTGAAATCGGCGACGACCTGCAGCACCGACCTGACATCGATATTCTGGAAATTGAGCGACAGTTTCTCGCCGGCATAGCCCTGACGGCTGCCCTGTACCAGTTTGTTCGGGTCTTCAATCACCGGCTTCACATCGATAATGAACTTCTTGTCGGCCTGATAGGCGGATTGTTCCCACATGCCGTTCGGTTCTATCGTCATGCGTACATTTTTGCCCTGCTTCATGGTGTCGATGTAAAGCACCGGTGTATTGAAATTGGTGACGTTCATGCGGCGCTCGAATTCCGGGCCGACATCGGTATTCACGAAATCGACCACGATCTTCCTGCCCTGCTGCTTGATGTCGATACCTGCCTGCGCATCTGACAGATCAATCATCACGCGGCCTTCGCCGTTTCTGCCACGGACAAAATCAATGTTGGTGATCCTGTGCGGTTTATCCCCGACTCTGACTTCCGCAAACCTGGTAACCACGCCCGCCGGGCTTGCAGCCACATCGTTGGGTTGCAAGGTCACCACGACTTCCCGGCCTGACATTTCTGTCGTGTAACCGGTAGAACGTGACAGATTCAGCACCATGCGTGTTCTGTCCTTGGCCTGCGCAAGACTGATGGTCTTGAGGACACCTTGGTCCACCTGCAAGGAATTCGTCAGCCCGTTCGCAGTACCGGGAAAATCCAGCGCGATTCGCGGCGGGGTCTTCAGGGAAAATCCGGCCGGCGGATTCTGCAACGGCTCGGTGGTGGTGATGGTGATTGCCAGACGGTCACCGGGCAGACCGGCAAACTCGATTTTCTCGATTTTGTTTTTCAGCGCAGATTCGTCCTCAGCCACGGCCGATGGCCCGGCCATCACGAGCAAGGCAAGAATTGCTGCCGCTGTAGTAAAAATTTTGCTCGATTGTCTTTTCATATTTTCCACCTGTTCTTCCCATAGGAAGCGCTGATTAATTGGCTACGCGGGCGAATTGCTGCGTTGCGCGGTACTCACAACCTCGCTGTATAAAGCATACTATCTCGGCTGTTGCGTTCCGGGCGCCTTACACTTCATCCCGCTCACTCATTTAATCAGTGCCTCCTTTACTCTTGCAGCTCAATGCTGGCATCGCGCTCAACCCACTCGCCGCTCTCTTCATCCTGCACGATTTCCTTCAGCAAGATACCGGTAGCCTCGATATTTGTGACCAGTCCGAAATTCTGTCCGGCATAGTTACCCACTTTCAGCTGTTGTATGCTGCCATCCGGCGCTTTGATCAGCGCATATTTCAATCGGGCTTTTTCGATTGAGCCGACAAATTTCAGATTCTCCAGCGGATACAGCTCCAGCGGTTCGCGCGGACGGGTGAGATTCGGCTGCAAATGACCGCTCGGCGCGTTGATGGCCTTTCTGGCGACAAAGGGGTCGGTCAATATGTCGTCAGCGTTGTATTGCATCGGAACGTAGGGAGTGACTTCGGGCAAGGGCTCGATCTTCACTTTCATGGTTTTATCGGCATCCCGCATGAATTGGTCAAGATCATCTCCGCCGCCGCCCTGACAGGCTGCCAGCAGCATCGCCGCCAAAATGGGGGCAAAATGCATTGCGGCTCTGCCTTCACGCGGCAGCTTTTGCATGGCAATCTTATCCAACCCCCTGCGTTTCATTCAAAACCTCTCGTCATACTTGTTTGTGCCGGCATGTTGATCATTTCTTCGCGGCTCTTGCTCTGGCAGCGCTTCTTGCCTTGGTGTCCGCCGCCTTCTTTCGGGCGACTTCCTCCGCATCCAGATAGCGGTAGGTTTTGGCGACTGCTTCCAGCATCAGCGCGGACTTGTCCTCGGATACCGGGCCGGACCTGGATTTCTTCGCGGCTGACACTTTGGTGACCACCACGTCGTTCAAAGTCACGATGCGCGGCAATCTGGAAATGTCTTCCGCAAAGCCGCCTAGATCGTGATAGTTGCCCAGCACCTTGAGCTGTATCGGCAGCTCGGCGTAAAAATCCCCCACCACTTCCTTGCCAGGCTTGAACAGCTCGAATTCCAGGCCGCGAGCCAGACCGACCTGGTTGATGTCAGTCAGCAATGCCGCCATTTGCGACTTGTCCGGCAACTGCTTCAACATCTCGCCGAATGTACGATCCACCTCTTCCATCTGCTTTCTGTAGGCATCGAGATTGATGGCTTGCTTTTTCTTGTCGAGGAACACCTTTCTCAGTTGCGCTTCCTTGTTACGCGATACTTCCAGTTGTTCCAGCGCCGGTTTCCAGAAGAACCAGTAGCCGGCAGCCACCAGAATCGTCAGCAGCACCAGCAACAGAACGACCTTGATCGGAGGCGGCAAGCTGCCGGTATTCTTGAAGTCAATATTGGTAAAGTCTGTCAGCTTCATGACTTACCCCCCTTGACTCTGGACCCTGCCTTGATTGGTGCTTCAGGCTCAGGCTTTTTCGGTGCTCTCAACCTGACGTTCATCTTGAAATCGTTGTATTTGATATTGCCGATCATCACTGCCTGAATCTGTACGATATTAGGCGAATGCATTAATTTTGACTCACCCAGATTGCGCAATAGCGCGGCGATTCTGGCGTTCGAATCGGCGACACCCTCGATTTCGACAAAATTGCCTTTCTGTTTGATTGACTTGAGGAAAGTGCCCTGCGGCAATTGCCTGCTGACTTCATCGAGCAGAATCACCGATTGGCTGCGATTGCTTTGCAGATCCTCGACCACCTGCTTTTTCTCCAGCATTTCGCTGATCCTGCTCTTCAACTCCCTGATCTCGGCAATCTCCTTGTCGAGCTTGGTGATTGCCGTTTGCAAGCGCTGATTGCGCTCCTCCTGCGCATTGGTTCTTGCACCGATGATGGTATGGCCGAGAAACACGATAGCCGCCGCCGCAATCACTGTCGCGACAACCATCATGTTGAATTCGCGCTGGCGTTCCGCGCGCCTGATCTGCCTGTACGGCAACAGATTGATGCGCATCATTGGCTGAAGCTCCGCATCGCCAGGCCGCATGCGATCAACAAGGCCGGCGCGTCACTGGCAATCTGCCTGGTCTTGACCGCTGATCCCGGCTTCATGCCATGAAACGGGTTGGCAACTACCGTATTGGCGCGTGTGCGCTCCTGCACCGCAATGCTGAGCGCAGGAATCGCGGCACAACCGCCGGCAAGCACAATGTGATCGACATGATTGTATTGGGTTGAACTGGTAAAGAACTGCACCGCACGCGCGACTTCGGTCGCCAGCGTCTGCACGAAAGGCTGCAGCACATCAAGTTCATAGTTCTCGGGCAGGCCGCCCCTGAGTTTGCCGATTTCAGCCTCTTCAGGCGTCAGGCCGTACCTGCGCTGGATTTCCAGTGTCAGCTGGCTACCACCGAAGCTCTGCTCACTGGTGTAAACCGACTGATTGTCGTGCAGCACATCCACGTGCATCATCGAAGCGCCGATATCCGCAATCATCACCGTCTGCCCTGCGGCACCATTCGGCAACTGCTGGCTGATCATGGTGTAGGCCGCTTCGGTGGCATAGGTTTCCACATCCATGATGACGACCTTGAGGCCTGCCGCTTCGGCTGCTGCAATGCGGTCTTCGATTCTTTCCTTGCGCGAGGCTGCGATCAATACTTCAACCTCCTCTTCCGGATTATTCGGCGCCGGACCCAAAACCTGAAAATCGATATTGACCTCGTCCAGCGGAAAAGGAATGTATTGGTGCGCCTCCGCCTCCACCTGGACTTCCATCTCCTCTTCCCGCATGCCGGCCGGCATCAATACCTTCTTGGTGATGACCGCAGCTGCCGGCAGCGCCAGAGCAACGGATTTCTCGCGCGTACCGAGCTGCTTCAACGCACGTCTGATGGCATCAACCACGCTGTCGAGGTTGGCGATGTTGCCATCAGCCATCGCTGCCTTTGCCAGCGGCACAATCGCATAACTTTCCAACTTGTACCCTGCCTTGTCGGCGGACAAATCCACCATCTTGACGAAGGCGGAACTGATGTCCACCCCGATGACATGGGGAGCACTCGTTGTAAAAAAGTCAAACTTCAAAATTGAAAACTCTCTTTCATTATTAGTCACTAAGACGCGATATTGATAATTTACCTTAAACGCTAGCAACAACTACAAATACTGTAAAGTAAATTTTAGATTTTATTTATTGTTTGCGGCACTTATAATGCCGTCTATTCTGGTCTTTTTGAATGTATCCGAGTCATGCTCCCTAAAAAATGGTGGCAATTCCTGATCTTATTGCCCTTGGTACTCGGCTTGCTGATGGCAGCCATGGCCGGCCTCGCGGCGGCGTTGATCTACCCCACTCTACCCTCTCTTGAAGCACTCACCGATTACCGGCCAAAGGTGCCGCTGCGAGTGTACACGGAAGATAATCACCTGATCGGTGAATTCGGCGAGGAACGCCGCGCGTTCATCAAAATCGAGGATGTGCCGGAATCTCTGAAGCAAGCCATTCTCGCGGCTGAAGATGAACGCTTTTACGAACATGGCGGTGTCGATACCATAGGCATTGTTCGGGCTGCTCTCGCGAATATCGCCGCAGGCGGCTTCAAGGAAGGCGCCAGCACCATCACCATGCAGGTCGCCCGCAACTTTTTCCTGTCCAGCGAAAAAACCGCCACCCGCAAGCTGAGCGAAGCGCTGCTGGCCATCAAGATCGAGCACAGCCTGAGCAAGGATCAAATTCTGGAGTTGTACATCAACCAGATTTATCTCGGTCAGCGCGCCTACGGTTTTGCAGCCGCATCGCAAGTGTATTACGGCAAGACGCTGGAAAAATGCAACGTGGCTGAACTGGCCATGCTGGCCGGCCTACCCAAGGCGCCCTCGCGTTATAACCCCTTCGTCAATCCGAAACGCGCCGAAGCACGCCAGCATTATGTACTGAAGCGCATGAATAGCCTGGGCTTCATCGACGACACGATTTACCAGGCCGCCATCTCTCAGCCATACAAAATCAGAAAGCAGCAATATTCGCATGCGGTTTCGGCCGATTATGTTGCCGAGATTGCCCGCCAGGCGATGTATGAGCGCTATCAGGATGCCATTTACAGCAGTGGCATGAAGGTCTACACCACCATCCGAAAGGATAATCAGGAGGCCGCCAATCGGGCAGTGACGCAGGGCATTATCGATTACGAATTGCGTCGCGGGTTCCGCGGGCCGGAAAAGGTGCTGAGCCACACCGCCGATGAACTCGGTAACAGCGAATGGCTGGACAACGCGCTCGATGATTTCGAACAGTTCAACGGTCTGGTGCCTGCCGTGGTGAAAAAAATCAGCGGAAAATCCGTCCGGCTCTATGTCAAGAATGTTGGCCCGGTCGACGTCAGCGATGACGGGCTCGCACTGGTCAGCCGAGATATGGCGCTGAAAGACGTGAAAAAACGCAAGCTGGTGCCGGGCGCCGTCGTGCGCGTGCATCAATCCGGCAAAGATTGGAAAATCGTCCAACTGCCCGAGGTAGAGGCTGCGCTGGTCGCCCTTGATCCGAAAACCGGTGCGGTCAGGGCGCTGGTCGGCGGCTTCAATTTCAACCGCAGCAAATTCAATCACGTCACCCAGGCCTGGCGGCAGCCCGGTTCCAGCTTCAAACCTTTTATCTACTCCGCCGCACTGGAAAAAGGCCTGACCCCGGCCTCCATGATAGAAGACGAGCCAGTTTATCTTTCCGCCGAGGAAACCGGTAGCGGCAAGAGCTGGGAACCAAAAAACTTCGACGCCAGGTATGACGGCCCGATACGGCTCAGAACCGCGCTGACCAAATCCAAGAACATGGTTTCGATCCGGATACTGGATGACATCGGCGTCGATTATGCGCGCGACTACATCACCCGCTTCGGTTTTTCCGCCAAGGACCATCCGCCGGTTCTCGCCATGGCGCTGGGCTCAGGCTCGGTGACTGCCTGGCAGATGGCCGGCGGCTATGCGGTATTCGCCAACGGCGGCTATCAGGTACAGCCGCACATCATCAGTAAAATCGTCGACAGCAAGGGTAATGTGATTCAGAAAACCAAATTCACTGTCGCGGGCAAGGACGCGAACCGCGTGATCGATAGCCGCAACGCTTTCCTCATGAGTTCAATGATGCAGGATGTCGTCCGGGTCGGAACTGCATCCCGTGCAAACCGCCTGGGCCGCAACGACCTCGCCGGCAAAACCGGCACCACCAACGGGCTGGTCGATGCCTGGTTCGCCGGTTACAACCCGTCACAAGTTGCCGTGGCGTGGATGGGCTACGACAAACCGAAATCGCTGGGCACGCATGAAACCGGCGGCCGCGCCGCGCTGCCGATCTGGATCGATTACATGTCCAGCGCGCTCAAGGGCGTGCCGGATAATCCTTATTCGCCGCCCGAGGGCATCACCGCAATCAAGATCAATCAGGAAACCGGCATGCGGGTAGACGAAAGCCAGCCCGGTTTCTATGAATATTTCTACCACGAGTTCCCGCCACCGGAAGCAATGACCACGCACGAACCCAGCGGATTCTTCTCGCCGTTTCCCGGGCATGACACCGGCCCCGCACCGGCCCCGTCCGGCAGCAGCGAACCATCGCTGCTCGATCAGCTTTTCTGATTCAGCCTTAGATTGCAAAAGGCCATGGCAAAAGAAAACGGCAGAAACTCGCATCTGCGGCAGCGCATCGCGCAGCTCGCAGCCCGCTTCATGGCGGACGAGGGTATCTCAGACTACGCCTACGCCAAAAAGAAGGCGGGCAGGCAGCTTGGCATCATGGAAGACCATTGCATGCCGACCAACGCCGAGATTGAAGAAGAAATCCGCATCTTTCACGAAATCTACAACAGCGAGGATCAGCCGGAAGCCTTGCTGCAGCTGAGAAAAGATGCGCTTGTCGTCATGGAAATGCTGGAACGCTTCAACCCGCACCTGACCGGCGCGGTGCTCGACGGTACCGCCGGGCGCTACGCGACGACCGATATCCATCTCTATGCGGAAAGCCTGAAGGAAGTGGAAATGTTTCTGCTCAATCTGCAGGTGCCGTATGAAAGCAGCGAGAAATCCTACCGCACGCAGAAAGACAAACGCAGCGGCGATAAACGTAATGGCGACCGCCGCAAGGTACCGGTGTTCACGCTGGAAGGTCCGAACGGCATCATCCGCCTCAGTGTGTTCGATACCGACGATAGCCGCATGCCGCCGAAAAGCCCGGTCGATGGTCAGAACATGCACAAGGCCAATGTATCCGGCCTGAGAGTACTGATCGCGCAAGACTAGCCCGGATATTTCACCGGATCACGGGACGATGACGAGAAAGCTTGTGCGCAGATTCGCGCACCTCGCGCCAAGCCAATAGCCGAGCCTCTTGGCGCGAAGCGGGGGTGTGAAGATGCCGCAAAATTACCGTCAGCGACCGTGAAGGCTGGCGGTACAAACCGGTTTTTGCTAGCAACTCTGCATTCGCGGGATTTCCCGCCCGCTTCAGTGCCGGTATAGTGAAATGTCCGGGCTGACTGCCTGCCGGTTCCGGTTCTGATTATTGAACTGAAACAAAAATGTTGTCATTCCGGGGCGGCTGAAAGCCGAACCCGGAATCCAGCAACCCATTGAAAATACTGGATTCCGGATCACTGCTTCGCAGTTTCCGGAATGACGAGGTTTACTTATTCAGGTTTTTTCCTGGCTACCTCCCGGCGCTGCCCAGCCGGCGCCAGCCACCGGCTTTGCGGGAGCTGCCGAGCAGTCAGCCGGCCTGCTTGAGCCAGCGTGCCGCATCCATGGCGAAGTAGGTCAGAATGCCATCCGCACCTGCACGCTTGAACGAGAGCAGCGCTTCCAGCACGCAGGTCTTTTCATCCAGCCAGCCGTTCTGCGCGGCGGCTTTCAGCATCGCATACTCACCGCTGACCTGATAGGCATAGGTCGGCACCTGCAGTTCGGTTTTGACACGGCGGACGATGTCGAGATATGGCAAGCCGGGCTTGACCATAAACATGTCGGCGCCTTCGGCGATGTCGAGGCTGACTTCACGGATCGCCTCGTCCGAATTGGCCGGATCCATCTGATAGGTGAACTTGTTGCCCTTGCCGAGATTGGCCGCCGAACCGACCGCATCGCGGAACGGGCCGTAGAAGGCAGAGGCGTATTTGGCCGAGTAAGCGAGAATACGGGTGTGAATGTGGCCGTTCTCCTCCAGCGCCTGACGGATAGCGCCGATACGGCCGTCCATCATGTCGGACGGGGCGACGACATCGGCCCCGGCCTCGGCATGCGACAAGGCTTGCTTGACCAGCACGGCGATGGTTTCGTCGTTCAGCACATAGCCGTTCTCGTCGATCAGCCCATCCTGTCCGTGGCTGGTATAGGGATCGAGCGCGATATCGGTAATGACGCCGAGCTCGGGATATGCCGCCTTGAGCGCCCTGACGGTGCGCGGCACCAGCCCCTGCGGGTTCCATGCCTCGGCTGCATCCAGACTTTTCAACCCGCTGTCGACGACCGGAAACAACGCCAATGCAGGGATTCCCAGAGCAAGGCATTCAGCTGCGGTTTTCAGCAAGACATCCAGACTCTGCCTTTGCACACCCGGCATGGAGGCAACCTCTTCGACGCGGTTCTCTCCATCGAGCACGAATACAGGATAAATGAGATCGTTGGCCGTCAGTACGTTTTCACGCATCAGGCGGCGCGAGAAATCGTCGCGGCGCATGCGGCGCAGACGTGTGAAAGGGTATTTGCCATCATCGCTCATCATCGCTGCTTACTCCCCATATTCAATGTTCACAAGGCACAGATTGCCTGCCGTCAACCGAACACCCGCGCCAGCTCGGCGCCGGGGTCTGGCTGGCGCATGAAAGCTTCGCCGACCAGGAAGGTATGTACATCATGGCTGCGCATCAAGGCCACGTCTTCCGGCGTAAAGATACCGGACTCGGTCACCACGCAACGGTCGTCCGGCATCTGCTTCAGCAAATCCAGCGTGGTTTGCAGGCTCACTTCAAACGTGCGCAGATTGCGGTTGTTGATACCGATCAACGGCGTCTCCAGTTGCAGCGCCTGCTGCAGTTCTTCGCCGTCATGCACTTCGACCAGCACTGCCATGCCGAGATCGTGGGCCAGATCTTCCAGTTCATGCATTTTCGACAGATCCAGCGCCGCCGCAATCAGCAGAATACAATCGGCACCCATCGCGCGGGCTTCATAAACCTGATACTTGTCGATCATGAAATCCTTGCGCAATACCGGCAGCTTGCAGGCGGCCCTGGCTTCACGCAGATAATCGGCGCTGCCCTGAAAATAGGTCGCGTCGGTCAGCACGGAGAGACAGGCTGCACCGCCTTTTTCGTAACTTCTGGCGATCTCGGCAGGATGAAAATCGGCGCGGATGACGCCTTTCGAGGGGCTGGCTTTTTTGATCTCGGCAATCACCGCCGGCTTGTCAGCAAGGATTCTGGCATGGATGCTGCCGGCAAAATCGCGCGCATCGGGCGCGGCCCATGCCTCGTCGCGCACTTTTGACAAGGGTCTGGCCGCACTTGCCGCATCAACTTCGGCGCGCTTGGTTTCAAGAATTTTTTTCAGTATGTCAGACATCGTCGTTGCATCATCCGTGAAGGTTATTGATAAGTACGGCCTTCGTGCCGTAGCCAGCCGCCCGGATGGCGGCCCTGCGGGTCGTGGTGCGTCCAGTGCAACACGCCGCCCTTGCTGTTCCACTCGTACTGTCCGCTGAAAATCACTTCATCGCCTGCCGCCAGCGATTCAATGCGCGGCGCCAGATCGATGTTATGCGCAACCAGCACGGTCTGTTGCGGGTTCACCTGCAAAATGAAACGCTGGTGGCGCGAACCATCGTTGTCATCCGCCAGCAACCTCGCCACCACACCATTGCCATCAACCAGCAGATTGCTGCGGCGCTGCTCGAAAGCCTGTTGCAGCAGCGGGTTGTCGAGCGCGCCGACGACCTCTGCCGACGATGGCGGCAAGCCGCCGCCGGCAAGTGCCGGGCTGTCATGATACTGGTAGCCCGCATAGAGCAATACCAGCGCCAGCGCGACCAGCCATATTCTCATGTTGCGGATGTGCGCGCCCTCAGTTGTTCGAGCTTGCGCATGGCACCGCCGTCATCAATCGCCCGTTTCGCTGCCTCGATACCGGCAGCCAGGCTATCCGCTACATCGGCGACATAAATGGCGGCACCGGCGTTCATCACCACAATATCCCGCGCCGGGCCCGGCTTGCCGGCCAGCACGTCGAGCACCATGGCTTTCGATTCCTCTGCGTTGGCGACCTGAATCTTATTCAGGTCGTGCAAAGGCAGCCCGAACTGCGCCGGGTTGACCTTGTATTGGCGCACTTCGCCGTTCTTCAGCTCGGCGATATGGCTGTCGCCGGTGAACGAGATTTCGTCCATGCCGTCATCGCCATGCACCACCATCACATGTTCGCTGCCGAGCCGCTGCAACGCGCCCGCCAGCAGGCCGGTCAGGTCGCGGTGAAACACGCCCATGACCTGCCGTTTGGCACCGGCCGGATTGGTCAGCGGTCCGAGCAGATTGAACATGGTACGCACGCCCAGCTCGCGGCGCACAGGTGCAGCGTGCTTCATGGCGCTGTGGTGGTTGGGCGCAAACATGAAGCCGATACCGATTTCGTCGATCGAAGCTGCGACCTGTTGCGGCGTCTGGTTGACATTGACGCCCAACGCCTCCAGCACGTCGATGCTGCCGCAGGTGGAAGAGACCGAACGGCCGCCGTGCTTGGCGATGGCAACGCCAGCCGCCGCCGCGACAAAGGCCGCAGCAGTGGACACATTGAAGGTTTGAATGCCATCGCCGCCGGTGCCGCAGGTATCGACCAGATGCGCGGTGTTGCCGACCGCGACCTTGGTCGAGAGGCTGCGCATGACATCCGCCGCAGCGGCGATTTCATCGACGGTCTCACCCTTGACGCGCAAGCCGATCAAAAGACCGGCAATCTGTGCGGGGGTCAGTTCGCCGCCCATCACCTGCTGCATCAGCGCCTTCATGTCGTCATAGGCAAGATCGCGGCCATCGATCAGCTGCTGCAAAGCCTGTTTGTAGGTCAGTTGCGTCATGGTCATGCCCCGGTCGGCCAGGCGGTGAGGAAGTTCTGCAACAACTCGTGACCGTATTCGGTGAGGATGGATTCGGGATGGAACTGCACGCCTTCAACCGCCAGCGTCTTGTGGCGCACGCCCATGATCTCGCCGTCCTCGGTCCAGGCGGTAATTTCCAGGCAATCCGGAATCGTCTCGCGCTCGATCACCAGCGAGTGGTAGCGGGTGGCGGTATAGGGGTTGGGCAGGCCGCGAAAAACGCCGATATCCTTGTGAAAGATGGAAGAGGTCTTGCCGTGCATCAGCTGTTTGGCGTGCACGATACGGCCGCCGAAGGCCTGACCGATACTCTGATGACCGAGGCAGACACCCAGAATCGGCACCTTGCCGGCAAATTCATGGATCAGCGGTACCGAAATACCGGCCTCGTTCGGCGTGCAGGGGCCGGGCGAAATGACGATGTGGTCGGGCTTGAGCGCCGCGACTTTGGCCAGATCGATCTCGTCGTTACGGTAAACCTGAACGTCTTCGCCCAGTTCGCCCAGATATTGCACCAGGTTGTAGGTAAAGGAATCGTAGTTATCTATCATCAACAGCATGGCAGTTACCTTTTCTCTTTGCGCTTCGCTGCCGGCTCAACAATCATCGCTGTCGAGCCCGGCCAACACCATTTCTGCCGCACGTAAAACGGCGCGGGCCTTGTTCTGCGTTTCCATCCACTCGCTGGCGGGCACGGAATCGGCGACGATGCCGGCACCCGCCTGCGAATAAAGCATGCCTTGCTTGATGACGCCGGTGCGGATCGCAATCGCAACATCCATATCGCCGTTGAAGCCGAGGTAACCGACCGCGCCGGCATAAATGCCGCGTTTGGAAGGCTCCAGTTCATCGATGATTTCCATCGCCCGCACCTTGGGTGCACCGCTGACGGTTCCGGCCGGAAAGGTAGCCTTCAATACGTCGATGGCATCCATGCCGGGCTTCAGCTTGCCCTCGACATTGGAAACGATATGCATGACATGCGAATAGCGCTCGATCACCATGCTGTCAGTCACCTTGACCGAACCGATCTGCGCGACACGGCCAACGTCATTACGACCGAGGTCCATCAGCTGCACATGCTCGGCGCGCTCCTTGGGATCGGCCAGCAGTTCTTCCGCCAGCGCCAGATCCTGCTCGCGCGTGGCGCCACGCGGCCGGGTACCGGCGATCGGCCGCGCCGTGACGGTATCGCCTTCCAGTCGCACCAGAATTTCAGGCGATGCGCCGACCACGTGATGATCGCCCATGTCGTAATAGAACATGTAGGGCGATGGATTGAGACTGCGCAATGCGCGATAGAGCGACAGCGGCGGCGCGGCGAAAGGCTGTGCCATGCGCTGCGAAAGCACGACTTGCATGATGTCGCCATCGAATATGTATTGCTTGGCTTTTTCCACCGCCGCCTTGAAATTGGCCTCGCCGAATTCGGAAGCGGCCGCGGTTTTCTGCATGGGCCTGGCCTCAGGCACACTCACCGGTGTTCTCAACAAGCGGATCAGCGCCTGCAGTCTGGCCCTGGCCTTGTCGTAGGCACCGGCAACGGCGGGGTCGGCATAGACGATGAAATAAAGCTTGCCGGAAAGATTGTCTACCACCGCCAGCTCTTCCGATACCATCAGCAGCACATCGGGCACATCAAGCGCGTCGGGCTTCTGCGTCGCCGCCAGCCTGCGTTCGATGTAGCGCACGGTTTCGTAACCGAAATAGCCGGCCAGTCCACCGGTAAAACGCGGCAGACCGTCATAAGGCGGCACCTTGAATCGGGCTTGATAGCTTTTGACGAAATCGAGCGGGTTAACATCGACGGCAGATTCGACCACCTGCCCGTCCTCGATCACTTCGACCTGATGGCCACGCGCCACCAGCCTTGTTTTTGCCGGCAGTCCGATAATCGAATAACGGCCGAAGCGTTCGCCGCCCTGCACCGATTCAAGCAGGTAGCTGTATGGCTGGTTGGCAAGCTTGAGATAAAGCGAGAGCGGCGTATCGAGGTCGGCGAAAGTTTCGGTGACCAGCGGAATACGATTGAAGCCCTGTTTGGCCAGGGCTTCGAATTCGGATTGATTCATCATTTGCAACATAAAATCTCCAACATGAACATTCTGCGATGGCAGCGCACCGTTGCCGGATTTGCACTGCGTGACGGGCGCGAACAGGCGCCCGGTGGTTTCTATTTCAGTGCCACCATCGCCAGGAGGTGTGTTCGAGATTCATGCTGATGCCCATGACGAATCGCCTAGACTTTTGCCAGTTCGGCGCGCAGGGCGCTGACCACGGTGTTGTAGCGGTTGGGGTCGGTATCCTTGCCGGCGCCGAAAATCGCGGAACCGGCGACAAAAGTGTCTGCACCGGCACGGGCGACTTCAGCGATATTGGCGACATTGACGCCACCGTCGACTTCAAGCCAGATCTCGCGGCCGGTCTTCTCGGTGTAGGCATCGATACGGGCGCGGGCGGCTCTCAGTTTGTCCAGCGTGCTGGGGATGAATTTCTGACCGCCGAAACCGGGATTGACCGACATCAGCAGAATCATGTCGACCTTGTCCATCACGTAGTCGAGGTAATCGAGCGGAGTCGCGGGGTTGAACACCAGACCGGACTTGCAGCCATGTTCGCGCACCAGCGAGAGGCTGCGGTCGATGTGCTCGGAAGCCTCCGGGTGGAACGTGATGATATTGGCACCGGCCTTGGCGAAATCAGGAATGATGCGATCGACCGGCTTCACCATCAGATGTACGTCGATGATGGCATCGGTTACCGGGCGAATGGCTTCGCAGACCAGCGGGCCGATGGTGAGGTTAGGGACGTAGTGGTTGTCCATCACATCGAAGTGAACGATGTCGGTACCGGATGTAATGACATCAGTGATTTCCTGACCCAGCTTGGCAAAATTGGCGGAAAGGATACTTGGTGCGATTCTGAATTGTTTGGCCATGATGTGAATTCTAAAATTTGCTGATAAAAAGGCATTTTAACCGCAAACGTCAGACAAAAACACCGTTGGACGCTGGTTTGTGTTGCTTAAGAATGAGCGATACAGGAAAATTACGGAATGCATTTATTCACAGTCGGCGTTAACCACAACACCGCACCCATTTCCATCCGCGAGCATATAGCCTTCCAGAACGAGCATCTGGCCGATGCGCTACGCGACCTGACTTCGCGCGGCAGCGCCTTTGGCGTCAAGGAAGCGGCGATACTCTCCACCTGCAACCGCACCGAACTCTATTGCAACACTGACAACCCGCAGCGCGCGCTGGAGTGGCTGGCGAGTTACCACAGGCTCAACCCTGAAAACATCGAACCCTATGCCTATACGCTGCCGCAGCAGGATGCGGTCAAGCACACCTTCCGTGTCGCTTCCGGGCTGGATTCCATGGTACTGGGCGAACCGCAGATTCTGGGGCAGATGAAGCAGGCGGTGAAGATTGCCGATAACGCCGGCACCCTCGGCACGCTATTGCACAAGCTGTTTCAGCGCACCTTTGCGGTGGCGAAGGAAGTCCGCACCAACACCGATATCGGCGCCAGCTCTCTCTCCATGGCCGCCGCTTCTGTGCGGCTGGCACAGCGCATCTACGGCAAGCTCGAAGGTCTCAGCGTTCTGTTCATCGGCGCCGGTGAAATGATCGAGCTCTGTGCCGAACATTTCACCGCGCAAAAACCGGGCAAGATCACTATCGCCAACCGTACGCTGGAACGCGGTCATGAGCTCGCTTATCGCATCGGCGGCGAGGCCATTCTGCTCTCGGAAATTCCCGAGCGGTTGTCCGAGTTCGATATCGTCGTCACCTCCACCGCCAGCCAGCTGCCTATCGTCGGCCTCGGCATGGTCGAGCGTGCGATCAAGGCACGCAAGCACCGCCCCATCTTCATGGTCGACCTCGCCGTACCGCGCGATATCGAGCCGGAAGCGGGCGAACTGGAAGATGTCTATCTCTACACCGTGGATGACCTCGCGCAGGTGGTGCAGGAGGGTCTGGGCAACCGGCAGGAAGCTGCCGCCGAAGCCGAGGCCATCATCGATCTGCGTGTGCAGAACTTCATGCAATGGCTGAAGACGCGCGATGCGGTACCAACCATACGCGCCTTGCGCGAGCAGGCCGAGCAACACCGGCGCAGCGAGCTGGACAAGGCGCAACGCATGCTGGCCCGCGGCGACGATCCTGCCGCCGTGCTGGAAGCGCTCAGCAGCGCGCTGACCAACAAACTCCTTCATGGCCCGAGCCATGCTCTCAACCACGCCCACGGCGAAGACCGCGAACAGCTCGAATCGCTGTTGCGCCAGCTTTACCAGATACAAGACTGAACCATGAAACCTTCCATGCTGAAAAAGCTCGCCTCACTGAGCGAGCGCCTCGACGAATTGAACCGCCTGCTTTCCAGCGAGAACGCGACGGCGGATATGGACAGCTTCCGCAAGCTGTCGCAGGAGCATGCCGAGATCACACCCATCGTCGAGCAGTACCACGCGTTTGAAAAATACGAAGCCGACATTGCAGAAGCGCAGAAGATGCTGACCGACCCTGAGATGAAAGCCTTCGCGCAGGAAGAGATCGAGTCCGGCAAGGAAAAACTGGAGGCGATCGAAACCGAACTGCAAAAACTGCTGTTGCCGAAAGACCCCAACGACGAACGCAACATCTTTCTCGAAATTCGCGCCGGTACCGGCGGCGACGAGTCGGCCCTGTTCGCGGCCGATCTGTTCCGCATGTATTCACGTTATGCCGAACGCCAACGCTGGAAGGTGGAGGTGGTTTCCGCCAACGAGTCGGAGCTGGGCGGCTACAAGGAAATCATCGCCAAGATCATCGGTCACGGCGCTTATTCGAAACTGAAATTCGAATCCGGCGGCCACCGCGTGCAACGGGTGCCGGATACCGAGACCCAGGGCCGCATTCATACCTCGGCCTGTACTGTGGCGGTATTGCCCGAGGCCGACGAAGTCAGCGATGTCGTCATCAACCCGGCCGAAATCCGCATCGACACCTATCGCGCCTCCGGCGCCGGGGGGCAACACATCAACAAGACCGATTCCGCCGTGCGCATCACCCACCTGCCGACCGGCATCGTCGTCGAGTGCCAGGATGACCGCAGCCAGCACAAGAACAAGGCGCAGGCAATGAGCGTGCTGGCGGCGCGCATCAAGGCGGCGCAAGTCAATGAGCAGCAATCGAAAATCGCCAGCGAACGCAAATCGCTGATCGGCTCCGGCGACCGCTCCGAGCGCATCCGCACTTACAACTACCCGCAAGGACGGATTACCGACCACCGCATCAATCTGACGCTGTACAAGATCGACGCCATTACCGAAGGCGATATGGATGAGCTGATCAACGCCCTCTCGGCCGAACACCAAACCGACCTGCTGGCCGCGCTTGGTGAAGAATGAACATGCATGCGCGCCTGACCGAAGCGCAAAAACTGCTGGCTGAAACACTCAAACTGGATGCGCGCGAAGCACGGCTGGAAGCGCGCCTGCTGATGCAGGCAGCATTGCGCAAAGACCATGCCTGGCTGCTCGCGCATGAACACGACAGCCTCGACGCCGAACCGTCCGGACGGTTCGCATTCGCACTCGAACGCCGCCTCAGCGGCGAGCCGGTCGCCTACATTCTGGGTAAACGCGAATTCTTCGGACTCGAACTGCATGTCACGCCCGACACCCTGATTCCCCGGCCGGATACCGAAACGCTGGTCGAAGCGGCGCTTCAGCAGATTGCACCGGATGCCTCGTGCAAGGTGCTCGATCTCGGCACCGGCAGCGGCGCCATCGCGCTGGCCATCGCCGCAACGCGCGCCCTGGCCGAGGTAACGGCAGTCGATGCCTCGGCAGACGCACTGGAGGTCGCAACCGCCAATGCTGCGGCGCTCGGTATCGGCAACGTGCGCTTTGTGCAGAGCAACTGGCTTTCGAACCTGCCGGGGCAAATATTCGACCTCATCGTCAGCAATCCGCCTTACATCCCGTCGGCTGACGAACATCTGCGGCAGGGCGATCTGCGCTTCGAACCCTTGAGCGCCCTCGCTTCCGGCATCGATGGTCTGGACGATATCAGAACAATCGTCGCGGCCGCGCCGCAGTATCTGATACCTGGCGGCATGCTGCTGCTCGAGCACGGATACGATCAATCAGCCTGCGTGGCTGATCTGATGTTGCGACAGGGGTTTGAAGAAGTCACCCACCACCCGGATCTGGCGGGCATACTGCGGGTCACTGCGGCGAAGTGGAATCAGCCGCGCAGGTAGTCGTTCTTGAGTTTGATGTAGTGCCTGGCCGAATACATGAAGTGC
>DIVE01000098.1:35058-42570 GCA_002423265.1 Methylophilaceae bacterium UBA6140
ATCAGACTCTCGTCTTCTATCGTGCAGCCGTGCAATATCACCCTGTGGCCTATGGTAACGTTGGCGCCGACAATGAGCGGCGAGCCGCCGGGATCCCAGCTGGATTTATGACTGACGTGCAACACCGAGAGATCCTGCACATTGGTGCCGCTGCCGATGCGGACATGATTGACATCGCCGCGAATGACGACGCCGGGCCAGACTGAGGCGTGATCGCCGATCACGACATCGCCGGTCACGAATGCCGTCGGATGCAGATAAACGCCGGTGCCGATTTGCGGGGCAACGCCAAGGTAGGGTGCGATATTCACTGACATAAGCCGTAGTATAATCGGGCCATGCAAGAAAATTCATCCGTCGGCCTGGTAGCGCCGAAAATCGCACACTTCACGCAGCCGCTCACGCTCAAAAGCGGCGAGGTGCTGCCTGCCTACGATCTGGTGTACGAAACCTACGGCACGCTGAATGCCGACAAATCCAATGCGGTGCTGATCTGCCACGCGCTTTCCGGCAATCATCACGTTGCCGGTAAATATAGCGAGAACGACAAATACCCCGGCTGGTGGGATAACCTGGTCGGGCCTGGCAGACCGCTCGACACCAACCGCTTTTTCGTCATCGGCGTCAATAATCTCGGCGGCTGTCACGGCAGCAGCGGCCCCTCCAGCATCAACCCCGCCACAGGCAAACCCTGGGGGGCGGCTTTTCCGGTGATCACTGTAGAAGACTGGGTGGCCTCGCAAGCCCGGCTCGCCGACCAGCTCGGTATCGAGCAGCTGGCGGCAGTCATCGGCGGCAGCCTCGGCGGCATGCAGGCGCTGCAATGGACCATCAGCTATCCGGAACGCATCCGCCACGCGCTGGTCATCGCCTCCGCGCCCAACCTTACCGCACAGAACATGGCGTTCAACGAGGTCGCGCGCCAGGCCATCATGACCGACCCCGAGTTTTACGACGGCCACTACTATGAACACGATACCGTACCGCGCCGCGGCCTGCGCATTGCGCGCATGCTGGGCCACATTACCTATCTTTCCGATGATGCCATGGGCGCCAAATTCGGCCGCAAGTTGCGCGACGGCGAGATCAAATACGGCTTCGGCGTGGAATTCGAAATGGAATCCTATCTACGCTACCAGGGCGACAAATTCGCCGGCGAGTTCGACGCCAACACCTATCTGCGCATGACCCGGGCGCTGGATTATTTCGACCCCGCGCTGACGCATGGCGGTGATCTGTCTGCCGCACTGGCGAAAGCAAAAGCGGAATTCCTCGTCGTCTCCTTCACCAGTGACTGGCGCTTCTCGCCCGCCCGCTCGCGCGAGATCGTCAAGTCCCTGCTCGACAACGAACTGGCTGTCAGCTACGCGGAAGTCACCGCCGCCCACGGCCACGATGCTTTCCTGATGCCAGACCCGCATTATCACGACATCCTGCGAACTTACCTGCAACGCATAGACACCGGGAGCGCACCATGAATTCTGCGCACAATTTAGACAACCTGACCGAATTCAGACAAGATTATGCGATTATCGCAAATTGGCTCAAATTCGGCTGCAAGGCACTGGACCTCGGCTGCGGCGATGGCGAGCTATTGCGCTTTCTGCAAAGCTCGATGGAAGTACGCGGTTACGGTGTGGAAAAAGACGACAGCAACTGGCTGACCTGCATGCAGAACGGCGTCAACGTCATCCAGATGGACCTCGAAGACGGGCTGTCCGGCTTTGAGGCGCAGTCGTTCGATGTCGTGATTCTGTCGCAGACATTGCAGGCCATGCACAACACCGAGCGCATTGTGCAGGAAATGCTGCGGGTGGGCCGCGAAGCCATCGTCACTTTCCCCAATTTCGGCTACTGGCGTAACCGCTTCCAACTGATCGGGGGGCGCATGCCGGTCTCGAAAGACATTCCGTACCAGTGGTACGACACGCCCAACGTACACCTCTGCACGATCACTGATTTCGACAAATTCTGCGAAAGTCACAATATCCGCGTAAAGGAAAGACTGGTGCTGACCTACGGCGAGCGCATCAACTTCATGCCCAACCTGTTGGGCAGCCTCGCCATGTACCGGCTGGAAAACAAGTAAGCACCATCAAAAACAGGCGCAGCCAGAAACAGGCGCAGTCAGATCAGATTCACCAGGCCGGCCACGCCGAACCCGGCGATCAGCAGACCGCTAGCCCGCCGGAACCAGAGGTTCTGCAATACCTGTTTCAACTGTACTGCGGCCATGCCCATGGCCAGCAGCGCCGGCAATGTACCGAGCCCGAACGCCGCCATCAGCAGACCGCCCTGCAGCGGACTGGCGCTGGCAACCGCCGCGACAAGCACGCTGTAAACCAGACCGCAAGGCAACCAGCCCCAGAGCGTTCCGAGCAGAAACGACTGGCTCACGCTGCGAACCGGCAGCAGGCTTCTGGATAATGGCTGAATACGCTGCCAGAGCTTTGCGCCGAGCATCTCTAGCATGGTCAGCACGCGCCAGATTCCGGCCAGATAGAGCCCGAGCAGAATCAGCATCAGGCTGGCCAGCGCGTAGAGGATTTTTTCTATCGGCAGCACATGTTCCAGAAACAGGCTGGACGAGCCCAATGCCCCGGCAATCACCCCGGCCAGCGCATAACTGCTGATGCGGCCGAAGTTGTAGCTCAGCAGGAAAGGCATTCTGGGACGGTCTCCCGGTAATGTCATGCTGACGGCACCGACGATACCGCCGCACATACCGGCACAATGACCGCCGCCGAGCAGGCCGACCAGAAATGCCGCCAACAGGGAAAACTCAAGCACGGTGCATCAGCTCGATATTGCGCCGCATCAAATACAGCAGCACCAGGCCCGGCAATGCGGCGAGAAAGGTAAAGCCGAAGAAGGTGGTCCAGCCGATGGCTTCGACCATGTAGCCGGACGCCGGCCCTACATACACACGGCCGACAGCTGCCAGCGCGGACAACAAGGCGAACTGGCTGGCGGTAAAGCGCTTGTCGCACATCGCCATCAAGAGTGCCACGAAGGCCGCCGTGCCCATGCCGCCGGCCAGATTCTCGAACGCAACAGCCAGCACCATGACACCGTAATCCTTGCCGATGGCCGCCAGCCACATGAAGGTCAGATTGGAAATCGCCTGCAAAATACCGAACGCCAGCAATGATTTGAACAGCCCCAGCTTCGCCATCAACACGCCGCCGAAGACGACGCCTACCAGTGTCGCTGCCAGCCCCATGCCCTTGTTGATGGCGCCTACTTCGGTCGCAGTGAAATCAACGCCGCGAATCAGAAATGCTGTCGTCAATGATCCGGCAAAAGCATCGCCGAGCTTGTAGAGCACAATCAAGAGCAGCAGCGCCCAGGCACCGTTTCTGGCGAAAAACTCACGCAGCGGCTCGACCACCGCGTCCGTCAGCGTTCTCGGCGGCTTCACTTCAATCTCGGGCTCCGGACCGAACAGCGTAGCGCCGATGGCGGCTACCATCAGCGCCGCCATCAGCCAGTAGGTGTTCTGCCAGCCGATCTGATCGGAGAGTATCAAGGCCAGCGCACCGGAAACCAGCATCGCCAGTCGGTAACCGAGCACCGACACCGCCGCCCCGATTCCGCGCTCGACCGGGCGCAGTACATCGGCCCGATAGGCATCGAAGACAACGTCCTGCGAAGCCGATATGAAAGCCACCATCAAGGCCAGTGCCGCCAGCGCCCATGGCATGGTGACAGGGTTGAGAGAGCCCATGACGGCAATGCATACGCCCAGGATCAACTGCATCGCGGCGATCCAGCCGCGGCGGCGGCCCAGAAACGGCGGCACATAACGATCCATCAGCGGCGCCCAGAGAAACTTCCAGGTATAGGGGATGCCGACCAGTGTGAAGATACCGATCGTGGCGAGATCAACGCCGGAAACCGTCATCCATGCCTGCAAGGTGCCGCTGGTCAGCGCAAGCGGAAGGCCGGAAGAAAATCCAAGCAGACATACCACTGCAACGCGACGGCTGCGAAATATCTCTAGATAGGCGTTCATGTCATGTTCTTGATTGATGGCCAACGCGTGGCGAGTATGGCGATTATAGGGTGTGTTGAAAACAGGTAGTTAAATTCGTGCAGCTGAGTTAAATTATCCCGGCTGACTTGCCAGCTCCGGAGAGAAGACCCATGCAGAAGATCGAGATCAGGATACTGGATAACCACAGCTTCGAGGTTCGCGTGGAGGCAAAAAGCCCCACTATCCACGTGGTGACGCTACAGCCCGCTTATGCCGAAAAATTGACCGGCGGAAAAATCACCGCTGAAGTCCTGATCGAAAAATCCTTCGAATTTCTGCTGGCGCGCGAATCCAACACCAGCATACTGCGCAGCTTCGATCTCGCCGTGATCGCCCGTTACTTCCCCGATTATGAAACCGAAATCACCAGCAAGCTGCTCCGGGGGAAACCTGAATAAACAAATCCCGCCATTCCGGAATCCGCTTTTTTCATCCGGATGCCCGGCTCAGTCAATCTCGTAATCGATGATCAGCGGCGCATGGTCACTGAAACGCTCATCCTTGTAGATCGACGCTGCTTGCGCTCTGGTTGCCATGCCCGGCGTGGCGATCTGATAATCGATACGCCAGCCGACATTCTTGGCCCAGGCCTGACCGCGATTGCTCCACCAGGTATAGCAAGCATCGGTCGCTTCGGGATACAAGCGGCGGTAGACATCGACCCAGCCGACGCGGTCGAAAAGATCGCTGAGCCAGGCACGTTCTTCCGGCAGGAAACCGGAGTTCCTTTTGTTACCTTTCCAGTTTTTCAGGTCGGCTTCCCTGTGCGCGATATTCCAGTCGCCGCAAACCACCACTTCGCGGCCTGACGCTCTTAACGCCTCCAGGTGCGGCATGAAACGCGCCATGACGCTGAACTTGAAAGCCTGCCGCTCCTCGCCGCTGGAGCCGGAAGGCAGGTAGAGCGAGACCACGGAAAGATTGCCGAAGCGCGCTTCGATGTAACGCCCCTCGGCATCGATGTCCGGGATACTCAGCCCCTCGATGATCGCATCCGGCTGTATATTGCTGTAAATGCCGACGCCGCTGTAACCCTTTTTCTCGGCATAGTGAAAATAGCCGTACAAGCCGTCCGGCTGCAGCATTTCACGCGTCATGTCAGTCGCCTGCGCTTTCAGCTCCTGCATGCAGATGACATCGGCGCCCTGCTTTGCCAGCCATGCATAAAACCCCTTGTTGCTTGCCGAACGGATACCGTTCAGGTTTACAGATATAATTCTCAACAAAATATTCCTCATCAAGTACAAAAAAATGACTAACTTCACCCGGGATTTTATCCGCTTCGCCATCGACAAGCAGGTGCTGCGTTTCGGCCAGTTCACCACCAAGGCCGGACGCCTGAGCCCCTATTTCTTCAACGCCGGACTGTTCAATGACGGCGAAAGCCTGATGAAACTGGGCGAATTCTATGCGGCTGCCATCCTGAAATCCGCCATTCAGTTCGACATGCTGTTCGGCCCAGCCTACAAGGGTATCACGCTGGCGGCTAGCATATCGATCGCGCTGGCGCGTCAGGGCCGCAACGTGCCGTATGCCTATAACCGCAAGGAAGCGAAAGACCACGGCGAAGGCGGCACCATCGTCGGCGCGCCGCTCGCAGGGCGCGTGCTGATCGTCGATGACGTCATCTCCGCCGGGGTTTCCGTGCGCGAATCGGTCGAGCTGATCCGCGCCCACAACGCCACGCCTTGCGGTGTCGCCATCGCTATCGACCGCCAGGAGCGCGGACAGGAAGCGCTCTCAGCCGTTCAGGAAGTGCAGCGCGATTACCGGATTCCGGTCATCAGCATCGCCACCCTCGCCGATCTCATCCGCTATCTGGCAGACGATGCAGAGCTGGCCGCCTACCGCAGCGAGGTGGAAAAATACCGTGCGCAATACGGCGTTTGCTAATGATATTGACAACGATTCTCATTTAGATATAATGGACCCAGTAACTTCTTTTCTGGGGTGCCATTTTGTACGTTTGTGTCTGCAATGCTGTAACCGATAGCCAGATCCGCGATGCGATCTGCGAAGGTGCATGCTCGATGCGCGAGCTTCGTCAAAAACTCGGCGTCGCTTCCGAATGCGGCCGCTGTTCGCAATGCGCGCTCGGCATCCTGCGCGGCCAGCAGAGCGCCAACCAGCAAAGCCCGAGCGAACAAGTCGTCGCTTTCGCCTGAAACTTCCGTCTTCGCTTGCAACGGTCTGTTCGCAAGTTTATCCTGTTCCCTTCAGTCATCAAATTACGGAAGACCCGATCATGAAAGGCGACAAGAAAGTCATTCAATACCTCAACAAGGCGCTCACGCTTGAGCTGACTGCCATCAACCAGTATTTCCTCCACGCGCGCATGTACAAGAACTGGGGGCTGATGGCACTGGGCAAGAAAGTCTACGAGGAATCGATCGAAGAAATGCGCCATGCCGACAAGCTGATCGAGCGCATCCTGTTTCTCGACGGCCTGCCCAACCTGCAGGATCTCAACAAGCTGCTGATCGGCGAAAACGTACCCGAATGCATGAACTGCGATTTGCAACTGGAAATCGGCGGTCGCGCCCACTACATCGAAGCGATTGCCTATTGCGAATCGGTCAGGGATTACGTCTCGCGCGACATTCTCACCGAGATTCTGGACGACACCGAAGGCCATATCGACTATCTGGAAACGCAACTGGGCCTGATCGAACGCCTCGGTCTGCAGAATTACCAGCAATCAGCCATGGGCGAAATGGAAGCTTGACCGGCAGAACCGGCAAGGATTACAAGGCGATGCTTTGGCATCGCCTTTTTAATTTCCAGCGTTCATGATCGCCCGCAGCTTTCCGCCGGTTGCCCGCAGCGATGCGAGGCTGTTGATCCTCGGCTCGATGCCGGGCAAGGCCTCGCTCGCCGCCAACCAGTATTACGCGCATCCGCGCAACCTGTTCTGGCCAATAGTTATCGAAACCTTATCCGCACCCGCCGGCACATCGTACGAAAACCGTTTGGAACTGCTCCGAACGCACGGCATTGCCTTGTGGGATGTATTGCAGCAGTGTTACCGCGAAACCTCGCTGGATGCCGACATTGCCGCGGATTCAGTCGTCGTCAACGATTTCCGCCGGTTTTTCGCCGCACATCCTCACATACGCAGGATTCTGTTCAATGGTGCCAAGGCCGAGCAGATATTCCGCCGCCACGTACTGCCCCAGCTCGAGGTCGGACAACATCCGGCTCTGATCTGCCTGCCTTCGACCAGCCCGGCGAATGCCGGCATCGCCGGCGAGACGCGCAAGAAAAAATGGCGCAACGCCCTGATGGACGTTGCGCCGGATTGATTGCAACCGACAAAAGTCTCAGGAAAGTTTCTTTTTCAGAAGCTCGTTGACCTGTGACGGGTTGGCCTTGCCACGGCTCGCCTTCATGCACTGACCGACCAGCGCATTGAATGCTTTCTCCTTGCCGGCCTTGTATTCCTCGACCATCGCCGCGTTGGCCGCCAGCACTTCATC
>DIVE01000040.1 GCA_002423265.1 Methylophilaceae bacterium UBA6140
CTGAAGGTGATGCCGAACTTGCTCGCGTATTGCTGAACCAGCATCAGCAACCCGGCTTCGATCCCGGCTTCCGGTTCTACTTTCATTCCTCATTCTCCTCTGAAATATCGTCCAGGAGCGGCGCCGATACAGGACTTTCCAGCTCCACCCGCTCTATGCGGGCGAAGTGGTTGCTGATCTTGCGGCTGCTGACCTGCACCTTCTCGGCATCTTCGTGCGCCTGGCGGATATGGTCGGCCAGTTTCTTCATGCGGGTGTCGAACAGCGAAAAGTCCTTGCCCAGCTTGGATAGCTCTTCCTGGATGATATGCACCTGCTTGCGCGTCTCGGTATCCTTCAGCACGGCGCGCGCGGTGTTGAGCACCGCCATCAGGGTGGTCGGCGAAACGATCCAGACGCGCTTCTTGTGCGCGTAATCCACCAGGTCACGATGGTGCGCATGAATTTCGGCAAACACCGCTTCGGCCGGCAGGAACATGACAGCGCCATCGCTGGTCACGCCGGGAATGATGTATTTGCCGGCAATGTCATCGATATGTTTTTTCACGCCGGTCTTGAAAACCGCCGGGCTGATGCGGTCGGCTCCATCGGCGAACATGCCTTCGTAATTTTCCAGCGGAAATTTGGAATCCACCGCCACCAGGCCGGTCGGCTCCGGCAGCTTGAGCACGCAATCGGCACGGGTCTTGTTGTCGAAGGTGTATTGGAACTCGAAGGCGTTCTCCGGCAACAGATTGCGTACCAGTCCTTCCAGTTGCACCTCGCCGAAAGCGCCGCGCGAGCGTTTGTCGCCCAGCAGCTCCTGCAGGCTGACGACGTTGGTCGCCAAGCCGTCAATCTTCTTTTGCGCTTCGTCGATCTTGGTCAGATGCGTCATGACATTGATGAAGGTTTCGTTGGTCTTCTTGAAGCCTTCGTCCAGCCGCTCGGAAACCTTGCCGCTGATCTGCTCCAGGCGCTCTTCCACCGCCTTGGTCAGACCCTCGATCCGTTGTGCCAGCAGCTGGGTGGCATTACCCATGGTGTTCTGGATCAGAATCTGCTCGGCCTTGCCCTGCTCGGAGAGCGTCACATGCATTTTCTCCAGCATGGTCTCGCGCGTCGCCGCCAGATTCTCGGTCTGGCTCACCTGCAATTTCTGCATCGCCTCGCGCGTCTGGTTAAGCTCCTGTCCGACAGCGGCACGCAAACGCTCGCTGTGCTCATTGGAGACTGCCACCAGCCGGTCGCCAAGTTTATTGAGCCCGTCATGCATATCCATCAGCATCACGCGGTGCTTGTCTTCCAACTGCGCCAGCAACTGCTGACCGGCGTTTCTGGCGCGCAACGACGACAGCGTCTGCCAGAGCAAAAGCAGCAGAACGGCAAGCAGCAGAATCAGGATCAGAGTATCAGTCATATCGTTGCAAATTATACCTCAAGCACCCGCCGGAGACGCTTCGAGCTTTCATCCGCTGCCGGTTTTGTGCCAAACTTGAGCATCGCCTTCAGCCCGGATGATCGCTGTGACCAAACTCAAATTTCTCATCGGCCAGTGGCTGGCCAACATCACACGGCGTCTGCAGAACAATTTTTACCTTTATCTTGCGGCATTGCTGACGCTGTTCGTGCTGCTCGATGCCAGTCTGCTGCACGTCGGCGAGAACATGCGGCAAAAGGCCTTTGACTTCATGATGCGCAGCCGGGTGGTGGTACAGCCGCCGGACAAGGATATCGTCATCATCGACATCAACGAAGCCAGCCTCGCCGCCATGGCTGCCGAATATGGCCGCTGGCCGTGGCCGCGACAGGTATTCGGCGAATTCGTGCAGAATATCGAAGCACAGAATCCGCAAGCCGTGGTATTCGACATACTGTTCAGCGATGCCGATATCTACAACCCGGACAGCGATGCCTATTTCGATGAGGTGATCGCCGGCAGCCACAACACCTTCTTCCCCTTCCTGCGGCTGCCGGAAGAATACGATGCGCTGAGCGAAGTCACTGCCGCCATGGTGCCGGCGATCAAGCCCGCGCCTTCCGGCGAACCTGCTGCCGCAGCGACCATCGCCATGGTATTGCCGCATTTTCAGGCTGCAATCGACTCCGCCAGGCTGGGCACGCACAACATTTACCCTGACCCCGACGGCATCGTGCGCGAATACCGGCTCTACCGCGACGATTACGGCTGGCGAATTCCATCCCTGCCAATGACCGTGAACACCACGCTCGGCCTGGCAGCTGCCGGTGATGAACGATTTCTGCTCAACTGGCGCGGCAAACCTTTTACCTATCAATACGCCAGCTTCAGCGATGTCATGCTGGACATGAGCAGCAGGGAAAAAACCCGGCCGCAGGACGAATTCACCGGCAAGATCGTCATCATCGGCTCGACCGCGCCCAGCCTGTTCGATCTCAAGGCAACGGCGATGGCAAAAAACCACCCCGGCGTCGAGATCCTCGCCACCGCCATCGACAACGTCAAGCATGGCGACACCATGAAAGTCTGGCGCGGCGCGGCCCCTTACGTGCTGGTCAGCCTGATCCTGATCTGGCTGACGGCTGCCGCTTTCTATACCAGAGTCGACCGCGACAAACTGATCAAGCTGTTCAGCTTCAGTCAGGTCGGCTTGCTGGCAATTTCCTACATCGCCATCAACCTGACCAACGCCTATTTCGACTTCACCGGCCCCATCACCTGGGCCGTCATCTACTTCAGCGTGGCAAAAATCTATGCGCTGGCGACCGACCGCGCCCTGCAGCGCTGGCTGGCATTCGGCGTCAAGGCCGATGCAGCCGGTACCCATGTGCTGATCATGCCGGTTCTGGTGGAAAGCAAAGAACCTTTGGGTGATGCGATGCTCAAAAAATTGAAACGCAAGATTGAGCTTGCCAGCCGCACACCGAGCAATATCGACACACTCAGGAGTACGCAAGGTGGCATCTGGGGCCTGTTCGGCGACATGGTGGTAGTCAGCTGGACTTACTCGGAGGCCAAATCGGACTACGCTGCAAAAGCCCATGAGGATGCGCAGCAGATCGCCCGGCAGCTGCCGGAGATTGTCGGCAGCCTCGGCTTGCCGGCAGAGACCTTGATGCGTTACACCATGCATGACGGCATGCTGCAAACAACATCGCCGGTGGCGAACCAGTGGCGAACGCTGTTCGCGCAATCCATCATCAAACTCGAACACGCAGAAGCGGGAGAACCCAATGCCTAAACCCTTATTTGCTGCACTGCTGTTGCTTGCAACTTTACAGATCAGCTCACCTCCGGCCCTGGCGGCGGAAGCCGGCATCGCACTCAAGGCCGACAGCCTGCGCGCCGAGCCTTATGCCGACGCCAAAACCGTTGGCAGTTTCGTCAAGAACGAGAAGCTGCAGATTCTGGGCAAGCAGGGTGCCTGGCTCAAGGTCAAGACCGCAAAAACCACCGGCTGGGTACGGCTGCTCTCGGTCAAGCGCGGCACTTCGACAGCCACCGGCTCGACCTCCGGCGCGCTCAGTGTCGCCAGCGGCCGTGCCGGCACCGGTCAGGTGGTTGCGACCACCGGTGTGCGCGGCCTCAGTGAACAGGACTTGAAAAGCGCCAAATTCAGCGAAGAGCAAATCAATAAACTTGAATCGCAAACCCTGAGCGCAAGTCAGGGCAAGCAATTTGCCGACGCAGGCGGGCTCAAGACCATCAAGTTCAACGACCTGCCGGCACCACAGGGAGCGAAATAATGCGCACAAGAACTCTGATTCTCTCGGCTTTGTTGGCCATCGCCCTGCCCGCGCAGGCGTTGAACCTGAAAGACCTGGTCAAGGATGCCGCAGAAAAAAGCGGCGTCGACAGCTCAGCCATTTCAATGGAAAAAGCGCCAAGCGAGGCAGCGGCTCCCGCCGATGCCGGCGCCAGCCCGCCTGCGTTCAACTGGAAGAACCCTTCGAAGGAAGAAGAAATACAGCTCGGCCGCGAAATCACCGGCAATCTGCTCGGTGCCGCGCCGCTGGTCAATGATCCGGCGTTACAGGCCTATGTGAACCGGGTCGGCCGCTGGGTTGCCAGCCAGAGCGAGCGCGCCGACCTGCCCTGGCGTTTCGGGGTGATCGAAAGCGAAGCCATCAACGCTTTCGCGGCACCCGGCGGTTACATCGTGCTGACCAAAGGGCTCTACAGGAAACTCGAAAACGAGGCGCAACTGGCAGGCGTGCTGGCGCACGAGATCGGCCATGTCGTCCGCAAACATCACCTCAAGGTTATCCAGAAACAGCAGCTGTTGAGCATGGGCGCAGGCCTGCTCGGCGAAAAGGTCAGCAAGGGTAACCAGACGCTGGATAAAGTGATCGGCAACGGTGCCGAGATCATGGCGCGCGGCCTCGACAAGAACGCCGAATACGAAGCCGACCGCGATGGCGTCACGCTCGCGACCCGTGCCGGTTACGACAGCTACGGCCTGCCGGAAGTATTGCAATCCATTTCAGCGTCCAGCAACACCGAAGGTGGCCTGACCCTGCTCTACAAGACCCACCCGCACCCTGACGAGCGCCTGGCGAAACTGGGCGACGCCATCGG
>DIVE01000028.1 GCA_002423265.1 Methylophilaceae bacterium UBA6140
GAATCGATCACGCAGTTCATGGAAGCGGTCAGAAACCCGCTCTACGCGACCAAGGATATTGCCTATCTCAATGCCGGCATATGTTCCTTGCGCAAGCAGGATGTCGATAATGCCGAGATTTATCTGCAAAAGGCGTTGCAGATTCAGCCCTCGATGCATAAAGCCTCCTACGAGCTGGCCTTGATTCAGTTCAACCGCAAGAAATTCGGTCTGGCGCGCGAATATTTGCAGACGCCGCTGGTCAGCAATCCCTCTGCCGAGACTTTGTGGCTTGCAGTCCAGGTTGAGCGCCAGGTCGGCAACAGAGATGCCGCAGCAGGTTATGCGCAGGAGCTGAGGCGCAAATATCCCAATTCCGAACAAACCAGGGCATTGATGTCCGGACAGTGAAAGCATGAACGAATTGAATCAAGTGAACGATGCGGAAGCGCAAGGCCCTTTGTCCGTCGGTGAGGCGCTGACGGCTGCGCGTAAAGCGAAAAGCCTCGATATCGGCGATGTCTGCGCCTATCTGCGCCTTAGCGAGCGGCAGGTGGTTGCATTGGAAAACAATGATTTTTCGGTGCTGCCGGAGACCACAATCACCCGTGGTTTCATACGCAACTATGCACGCATGCTGGAGCTTGACCCGGAGCCTTTGGTACGGGCTTACGCTGCCTTTACCGCATCGAGCCATCCGCTACCGATCAGTATCCCGTCCGAAAACATCATGATGCCGGGCAGCGAGAAGCGGCCCCGCCTGTTGTATGTGGTTGCCAGTGTTGTGATCCTATTGCTGGTCGTGGCCTGGATCATCTATATGGATTACAGCACCCAGCCGTCCTCCGGAGTCAGCGTGGCGCCTGCTGAAACGAAGATGCTGGCCGAGGCCGACAGTCAGACTGTGGTGCTGCCGGCGTTGAACAATGCAGTGACTGCCACGGAAACGGAAATTGCGCTGCCCGCAGCAGAAACGGTTTCGCCGCCCGCCGACCCTGCCGCTCCTGCGCAGATAGGCGCTGATCAAGCCGTTGCAGTCCCGGCCGGACGTGGCGAGATCAGAATCAAGTCCAGAGAAAATAGCTGGGTACGTATCACCGATGCCGGCAATAACAAGGTGTTCGATAAAATTCTTGCGTCGGATGTTGAAGAAGTCCTGCAAGGACAGCCGCCGTTTCACGTCATCGTCGGCAATGCACCCAGCACGACACTTGTTTTCAACCAACAATCCGTCGATCTGGCGCCTTTGACCGGCAGCGATAAAGTCGCCAGATTGAAGCTGGAGTAATCTTGGAATCCCAGGCAAAAATCCAACGCCGTAACAGTCATCGCGTGATGGTCGGCAATGTGCCGGTCGGTGGCGGCGCGCCAGTTGTGGTGCAATCGATGACCAACACCGATACTGCCGATGCCGAATCCACGGTGCAACAGGTTTATGCGCTGTGGCAGGCCGGTTCAGAGGTAGTGCGTATCACGGTTAATTCGCCGGAAGCGGCGGCACAGGTCGGTAATATTCGTCAGGCGCTCGATGCGCTGGGCTGCGATGTGCCGCTGGTTGGCGATTTTCACTACAACGGCCACAAGCTGCTGGCGCAATATCCCGATTGCGCGCGTGCGTTGGCAAAGTACCGTATCAACCCGGGCAATGTCGGCAAGGGTTCGAAACGTGACGAGCAGTTCGCTTCGATGATAGAAACTGCGATCCGTTTCGACAAGCCGGTGCGTATCGGCGTCAACTGGGGCAGCCTGGACCAGGACAAACTGGCACGCATGATGGATGAGAATGCCCGACTCGCCGAGCCGTTGCCGTCCGACGCACTGATGCGTGAAGCCTTGATCCAGTCTGCGCTGGAAAGTGCTGCACAGGCGGAGGCGCTGGGTCTGCCGGGCGATCACATCATCATCTCCTGCAAGGTGAGCATTGTGCAGGATTTACTGACGGTATACCGCGACCTTGCTGCGCGTTGCGATTATCCGTTGCACCTGGGTCTGACCGAGGCCGGAATGGGCTCCAAGGGCATCGTTGCCTCGACAGCCGCGCTCGCGCTGCTGTTGCAGGAAGGCATAGGCGATACCATACGCGTCTCGCTGACGCCGGAGCCGGATGAGCCAAGAACCAAGGAAGTTGTCGTCGCGCAGGAGATTCTGCAGACCATGGGTATCCGCTCCTTTACCCCGCTGGTTACCGCCTGCCCCGGTTGCGGCCGCACGACATCGACGTTCTTTCAGGAGCTGGCGCAGAAGATACAACGCTATCTGCGCGAACAAATGCCGGAATGGCGCAAACAATATCCCGGTGTCGAATCGATGAGCGTGGCGGTGATGGGCTGTGTGGTGAACGGGCCGGGTGAATCCAAGCTGGCGAATATCGGCATCAGCCTGCCGGGCACCGGTGAAGTTCCGGTGGCGCCGGTGTTCGTAGATGGCGAAAAGACCGTGACCCTGAAAGGCGATGCGATTGCCGAGGAGTTTCAGGCCATCGTCGAGGATTACGTCCGCAAGAATTACAGTGCGGGCGGCAAGCTGCGGCAGGAATACAAGGCAGTGGGCGAAGCCAGAACCATTCCGATTCGAGCTGTCTGAGATTTGCTCGCACTCACTTGAAGCAGAATCCGGACAGTATGACGAATCAATCACAGAATCCGAAATTACAGAGCGCAAAATTGCAGAGCACAAAACCTCAAACCACCAAGTTCCAAAGTATCAAGGGTTTTTACGACATCCTGCCTGAGCACACACCGCTCTGGCAATTGCTCGAAGATACTGCCCGGCGCGTCATGGCACAGTACGGCTACCTCAATATCCG
>DIVE01000100.1 GCA_002423265.1 Methylophilaceae bacterium UBA6140
TAAAAATACCTTTGTAGCTCAAATCCCTGGCAGCGTGCGCCGCCTTCTCCAACATCATCCAGGGCTCATCCTGCGCAGCGGAATCAGCCCATGCCAAAGAAAAATGGCTTGCCAACAGACAAGCCAGCAACCACTTCCTCATTAGCGCGAATTCTCCGAGAACGCTGCGGGCTGGATGTAATAGGCGGCACTACTGGGTGCGAGCGATTGATGCGCTTGCAGATATTCTGCCGGGAAATGCTGGGCGATTTCGAGCGGCATGGTTGTTTCGGGTTGCTGCGACTGCTGCTGCAGCACGATCAGTCCGACGAACATGACCGCAGCAAAGGAGGCGGCAACAGACCATACCAGAGAGGTTTTTCCGGTCTTGTTTGCTGTCGTTGCATCAGCGTCACGCATAGTATTACGCGGAGCGAGAACGACCGGTTCGATATCGATCTGCTGCATGATGCGGTCACGCAGATCGGGTTTGAATACAGGGCTTTGACGCATGGCATCGCCGATCAGGTGATAGGTTTGCCAGCACTCGCGGCTTTCGCCGTTGGCCTTGAGGGCGGTGTAGAGATATTCCGCATCCTTCAGCGAAATCTCGTCATCAATCAGCGCCGAAATTTGATCTTTCATCTATTTCTCCTGCTATGCATTTGCCGGCTTACCAGCGTTTGTCCTGTGGGGTATCAAGCAACGGACGGAGCTTCTGCGCAATCGTCTCGCGAGCCCGGAAGATGCGTGAACGCACGGTTCCAATCGGGCAATCCATCAATGTTGCAATTTCTTCGTAGCTCAAGCCTTCGATTTCGCGCAGCGTAATCGCCGTGCGCAGCTCTTCGGGCAATGCTTCAACGGTGTCGTTTACCGTTTGCGCAATTTCCTTGGTCATCATGGCGGTTTCCGGCGTTTCCATGGTGCGCAGCTCGGTGGCATCCTCGAAGTTTTCCGCATCCTCGATTTCGATGTCATTGCTGACCTGCGGCCTGCGGCCCATCGAGACCAGATAGTTCTTCGCCGTATTGATGCCGATTCTGTACAGCCAGGTGTAAAAGGCGCTATCGCCACGGAAGTTGGGCAGCGCACGGTAAGCCTTGATGAAGGATTCCTGCACCACATCTTCAACTTCTGCCTGATCGCGGATCAGTCTCGAAAGCAGTCTGCCGAGCTTGCGCTGGTATTTATCCACCAGCATGCCGAAAGCCTGCTTGTCGCCGCGCTGCGCGCGTTCGACCAATTCCTGATCAATTTCACGGTTGCCCGCTGTGGGATTGACACCCATAGAGGACTTACTCCTTATCAACACCTTTTCAACTGACGGAGTATAACCTTGCATCGTTGTATCAACGAAGCTCAGCCGTGAAAATTCTTCCAGATTCTTTGTGTTCAGCATTTGTCGTCTCCCAGGCTCTAATGCTTATGGATAGCTAGCTTGTACTTAAAGACAGCGCTAAACTCGCATAAGTTCACCCAACGGCAGAGCCGGAAAACACCGAATCAAATGCGCCAATACGACGTTCTTATCATAGGCAGCGGGCTTGCAGGCCTGACCCTCGCACTCAAGGTTGCAGAATATAAAAAAGTCTGCCTGGTCAGCAAGCGCAGCATCAACGACAGCGCCAGCAACTGGGCGCAAGGTGGTATCGCTGCGGTATTGACGGATGACGATTCGATCGAGGCGCACATCCATGACACCCTGATCGCCGGCGCCGGTCTGTGCGATGCCGAGGTCACCCGTCTGGTGGTGGAGCGGGGCCGCGAAACGGTGGAGTGGCTGGTGGCGGAAGGCGTGCCGTTCACGCGCGAAGAAGACGACAGCGGCTTCCACCTCACCCGCGAGGGCGGGCACAGCCACAGGCGCATCATTCACGCGGCGGATGCCACCGGCCATGCAGTGCAGGAAACGCTGGCCGTGAGAGTCAAGCAGCATCCGAACATCGACGTGCTGGAAGACCATATCGCCGTCGACCTGATCACCGCCAGAAAGGTCGGCATCGAGGGCGGCGAGTGTCTGGGCGCTTACGTGCTGGACAACACCAGCGGCAGGGTGCTGACCATAGGCGCACAGCAAACCGTGCTGGCGACCGGCGGCACCGGCAAGGTCTATCTCTATACCACCAATCCGGATGTCGCCACCGGCGACGGTATCGCCATGGCCTGGCGTGCCGGATGCCGCGTGGCGAACATGGAATTCATCCAGTTTCATCCGACCTGCCTCTACCACCCGCAGGCCAAATCCTTTCTGATTACGGAAGCGGTGCGCGGCGAAGGCGGCATACTCAAGCTGCCGGACGGCACCCGCTTCATGCCGGAGCATGACGAACGGGCCGAACTGGCGCCGCGCGACATTGTCGCGCGCGCAATCGACTTCGAGATGAAAAAGCGCGGTATCGATTGCGTCTATCTCGACATCTCGCACCAGCCGGCGGATTTCGTGCTATCTCACTTTCCCACCATTTACCGGCGCTGCATGGAGCTTGGGATCGACATTACCAAACAGCCGATTCCGGTCGTGCCAGCAGCACATTACAGCTGCGGCGGCATCATGACTGATCATGCAGGTCGCGCCGATCTGCCCGGCCTCTACGCGATCGGCGAAACCGCCTGCACCGGTCTGCACGGCGCCAACCGGCTGGCCAGCAACTCGCTGCTGGAATGCCTGGTGTTCGGCCAGGCCGCGGCCGAAGACATTCTCGCGCAGCCGCCCAAACCCCTGCCGGAGCTGCCCTACTGGGATGAAAGCCGGGTGACGGATGCAGACGAGGAAATCATCATCACGCACAACTGGAACGAACTGCGCCGCTTCATGTGGAATTACGTCGGCATCGTGCGCACCAACAAGCGGCTGGCACGCGCGCTGCACCGTATCCACATGCTGCGCGACGAAGTACACGAGTTCTACAGCAACTTCCGCATCAGCAACAATCTGATCGAGTTGAGAAATCTGCTGCAAGTGGCGGAGCTGATCGTGAAAAGCGCGATGGAAAGGCACGAAAGCCGGGGCCTGCATTACAGCAAGGACTACCCGGAGATGTTGCCCGATGCCGTCCCCACCGTGCTTGAGCCGTCCAACTACTACAGCCTGCTGGATAGCCAGCACGGCCACCACCATCACTGACGGGCATCAGATCCGGCTAACCGGATCCTGCAGGTAAAAATCCGCCAGCTGGCGATAAACCTTGGGGTATTCGGCCAGCAAAACCCGCGGCTTCTCGAAGAACACCTCGCTCACCACGGCAAAAAATTCGGCAGGGTTCTCCGCCGCATAAGGGTCGATGACAGTCACGGAGCCGGCATCCACCCTGCCGCAAAAATCCTCATAAGCCAGCGTGAAAGCCCTGGCCCAGGCCGCTGCCGACATGCCGCGATGCAGTGGCGGGAAACCATCGGCATCGCCGTTCAGCATATCGAGTTTGTGAACGAACTCATGAATGACGACATTGACGCCATCGGCGGCGCCGGAGTACTCGACATCGGCGGCCGAGAGTATCACCGGTCCGCGTTGCCAGGATTCGCCTATCATCGGTGCACGGTCGATATGCACGACGCCGGCTTCATCGGTATATTCATGGCCCGGCACAAACTCGCCCGGGTAGACGATCACCGACACCCAGCCCGAGTAACATTCAAGACCAAGATTGAGTATCGGCAGACAGGCCTGGGCTGCAATTTTCAACCGCACCATTTCGCTCAGGCGATAGCCCTCCGCGGCCATCACGTTCTTCCGGTAAAGAAACAGCGTCGCCAGTTTACGCAAGCGCATCAGCTCGTCAGCGGTCAGGCCATGCAACAAGGGTAGCGCGGTCACCGCAGCTTGCCACGCATCGTCCGGCAAGGCATGGCGTTGCAGAATACGTGCTTCACGCCAGCGCTTGAATCTCTCCAACAGCATCAACACCTCTCAGGCTGTCGTCCGTTGCGCACCGAGAATCACGCCTTGCGCTTTCAGGTCCGCCAGCACTTGGCTGCCAAAATCGATGATGGCAAGCGGCTGAGGATGGTTCAACTCGCTGGCGATTTGTTCCAGCGCCTGCAAACCGGTCAGCTTTTGCGCCTGCAGCAAGTCCAGAAGACGCGCGGTAACCGCGTTAAGTTCGACAAACCTGACCTCTTCCGCCGCATCCCGGAACACCAGCAGGTTGACCGGTGTTGCCAACGGCACTTGCGGTTGAAATCGCGGCGAAATCTGCTGCACCGGATAATCATAGGTCAGCAGCATCAGCGCGCCAGCGAGTAGCGGACGGTCATGCAGCAGATCGCCCGCAGGATCGACAATGGCCGGAAGCTCCGGCGTTTCTGCCGCCGACACGGCAAGCTCCACCCATTCGTAATGCGCAAGACTGCTGAAAAATGGCGGCAGCTGCGGGCTGCCGACAATGCCCGGCAGCGTTTCGAGGAAAACCAGAAACTCCTCGGGGATTTGTCTGAAAAGCGGGCTTCTGGCCTGATGATGCACGAGAAAGCCGCGTATCAGCTGACGCCAGAGGCGCTTGCCCACGATCCGCTTGCATACCGGAAAGCAGGCCCCCAGCGTGGCGTCGAGATTATCGAATACCAATGCCCGGTAAACGCGCATGCGTTTAGCCGACACCCCTTCCGGTTTGGCGACGGCATCAGGGTTACGGATATGCCCGCTGAACTGTAGCTGGTATTGCTGAAACAGGGGCAGCTTGGCACCTTCACTCACGATCCCGGGGTCTCCGGCATGGCCTTTGCGCTGCAGGCTTGCTGCAATCCTGCGATTCTGTCCACCTCGGACATCAGGCTGGCGAGGGGTGGGATATTGCTGTCGCGTTCGAGCAGGGTCGGAAAAGTGTCATACAAAACATAGGCTTCACGCAACATATCCCAGACCGGGTCAATCACATCCTGCGCATGCGTGTCGATAATGAGATCGGCAGCTTGCCTGTCATGCCCCGCCACATGCCCGTAGACGATGCGCTCGCCGGGGATGCCGCGCAGAAACGCATAAGGGTCGTAGCCGAAATTGACGCTGTTGACGTATATATTATTGATGTCCAGATGCAGATCGCAATCGGCTTCTGCCAGCACCGCACGCAGAAACGTCAGCTCGTCCATCTCGGCAATAGGCGACGCGACGTAGAAAGAAGCATTCTCGACCGCAATACGGCGGCCCAGAATATCCTGCGTGCGTCGTATCCGCCCGGCCACATAATGAACCGCCTCTTCGGTAAACGGTATCGGCAGCAAATCGTAAAGATAGCCGCCATCCGAGCAGTAGCTCAGATGCTCGGTATACAAGGGAATCCGGTGCGTATCGAGGAATTGCCCGACACGCTGGAGAAAGACTTCATCCAGCGGATGCGGGCCGCCCAGCGACAGCGAAAGTCCATGGCAAACCAGAGGGTAGCGTTCGACACACCATGCCAACTGGCTGGCCGCTTTGCCGCCCGCTCCTATCCAGTTCTCGGGGGCGATTTCGAGAAAATCGATCGAGGCACTGAGCGGGCTGCCCCAGGCAGCCTGAATCTGGGGAATAAGCTCGCGCTTAAGCCCCAGCCCGGCACCTCTGATATCTGCCAACTGCGGCAAATTACTTCTTTTCAGCGCCGCACTTGCCGGTACCGCACTTGCCTTCCTTGTCTTTTTCACCGTGATGCTCTGCCACCATATAGCCGGAAGCGAGCGGCTTCAATGCGAAAGGATTCTCTGCGGCAGCCACCGAAGTTGCCGCGATGGTCGCGGCGAATGCGCCGCCGATAGCGAGTGTCAGTGCGGATTTTGAAGCTTTCATGGTAAATCTCCTGAATAGATAAATGAACAACAATGGAATGCGCTGATATCCCTGCGTTTATTGCCCGGACTCCAGCGCCCTGGTCATGCGCAGTCTTGCCTCCGGGGATAATCGCAAGTTTTCGTTCTGCTCGGTCTCGGCCACCACTTTCCCGACCGCCAGGCGAATCAGCATCAACTGGCGGCCGAAGCGCCTGCAGGCAGCGCATATCCACAAATGCAACCGCAAAGCCCAGCGCTCACGCCGCGTCAGCGGACGGTCGAGCGACTGTGAAAGCAGTTCGCTGGCTTGCTTGCAACTCAGCATTTGCATTGATCCTGTATATCGGGAAAGTTCATTTTCCGAGCCAGTGCAGTTCGAGACATTGCCTTAACCCCATGCGCGCCCTGTACAACATGACCCATGCATTGGTCGGGCTGATTTGCAGTTCCTTACAAATGCTTTCGTTGTCTTCTTCATGCACTTCGCGCAGCAAAAAAAGCCTGGCAAGCTTCGGCGGCAGACGTTCGATACAGCGCTGCAGCACTGACAAAAACTGCTTCTGTTCCAGCGCGTTCTCTGCGGCCGGCCAGGCAAGCGGCCTGTCGGCCCAGTGTCCGCGCTCGTTGAAGAACTCATCGGCAGGGTCCTCTTCCGCCGCATACTGACTCATGTCCTCGGCCGGCTGCTCAACACCCTGCTTGCGGATAATATCTATGATCTTGTGCTTGAGTATGCCGGTGAGCCAGGTGCGGGGGGCGGATTTTCCCTCGAAAGACGGGCTTTTGATCGCCGCCAGCAAAGTCTCCTGCACGGCATCTTCGGCCAGGTGCGTATCTCTCAGGCGCGCCAGGGCAAAACGGTAAAGATAATCGCCATGTTCGTTAAGCCAATCGTGCGGGGTTTTATCGGTCATGGCGTCATTCAAACACAGTTTTTCTCGAAGGTCAGTTATGCGGTGGCGGATTTCTGCCGGATCAATGCAATATAAGCTTCGGCGTCCAGCGCGGTTTGCGATCGTTGCGCCTGCCAGATGGTTTCTGCCAGGCACTCCATCAGCGTGTGCTGGGCCGGATGCGGCTCACCCAGTTTTTCCTGCAAAGCTTGATATGCCGCCTTGATCCCTGGTGGTTGGTCTATGCCGGTCTGCTCCAGTATGGAAAGATGCAGGCTCATGTGCAGGAAGGGATTGGTCTCGCCCATCTCCGGAAAGTAGGCCTGCGCGAGATAACGCTCGGGCGCGTTCAGCACCTGGTGATACTCCGGGTGCATATGCATCACCTCAAGCGCGATCGCTTCGAGGTCGCTCAGCCGCTGGTCGGCATTGAACTTCGACCAGGTGTCGAAAAAAAATTGCCGCACCTGATCGCGGGTCGGATTGAATAATGCCAATGTCCATCCTCCTGGATTTGTTTGCCCGGCCTAACTACGCGAGAACAGGCCGAGGACGGCCGAGTATTCGAGCAGATCGCAACCGACACCCTGTTCGTTGCTGGCCGGAGCGATTTCGCCGTTACCGTAGAAGCCGATGATGGGCATGCCGGGGAAGCGCTGCTTGAGCGAAACCAGATCGCGATCCAGCCCGCCATAAAAATAAGGGCCGCGTCCGAGACAGGAGAAAAAGAGCCCGAACTCAGGTTTTGCCCCCAGCCTCGCTTCCAGATTGGAAGCAGTTTGCTGCAGATCAGCCAGAGCCGTATCGGCGTCGCGTATCGCCCAACTGAGATACTGGCCCCTGGTCAATGGCTTGGCCAGCGTGACCGAGTTATCTTCATCGTTGCCGCTGATCAATGCCGCTACCTGATAATTGCCTTCGCTGATGGCTTCCGCACTGTCTGCAAAAATGGCCATCACGTAATGCATGGGTAGCGCGTCATAACCGGCGCGCGCCTTGTTGAGGGAGATCAGCGCCTGCTTGTCGTCCAGCATGGCGAGATCGAGGCCATTGACCGCAGTGACTGCTCTCGGCAGATTGAGTACCCGCAGCCCGTGCGAGGCGGCCACAGCGCCGCGCACGCCGCGTAATGCCGCTTCGCAGTGACCGAGTGCAGACCCCTTGCCGAACTGCCAGACCGAAAACGGCCCCTGTCCGATCGCATCACCGGAAACGCCGCCAAACCGTATTCCCGGCGCTGTCATCCAGGTAGTGTTCAGCGCATTCGGCGCAGCCAGCGTCAACAGGAGCTGCCGGGCATCGGTTGCCGATGGCGACTCGAACACGACCGGGTCGGGAAACACCATGGCCGCAACAGCCGGCGCATCCAGCACCCAGTCTTCCTCAGTGTAAAGGCCCATGGCCGAACAGCCGACCACCTGCGTGCAGTTGGCAGTTTTGGCTGCCGCTTTCAGTGCCGGTTGGGGATCGCGTGCAAATTCCGAAGTCAGAATCAGCAGAACACTGCTGGCGACCTGAATACCGGCGCGTTGCATTGCCAGCTCGACTGCTCTGGCGGCAAGCGCGGGGGCCGGTTCGCTCCCTGTCGCCAATCCGGTTGCGATGCGCATCAGAGGCCCGCCTCATGCAACGGAAGGCTCTTCGCCTTGTATTCGCACAAATCGGCAATCACACAGATTTCGCATTTCGGTTTGCGCGCAATGCAAACGTAACGGCCATGCAGGATCAGAAGATGGTGCGCGTCGCGCAGATATTCTGCAGGTACGGTTTTCATCAGTTTCTTCTCGACTTCCAGCGGCGTTTTGCCGGGCGCAAGACCAGTACGGTTGCCCAGCCTGAAAAGGTGCGTATCGACGGCAATGGTCGGTTTTCCGAACGCCGTATTCAATATCACATTGGCCGTTTTGCGCCCGACGCCGGGCAGTTTTTCCAGCGCCTCGCGCGTGTCCGGCACCTGTCCGTCATGCAGCTCCAGCAACCGTTGGCAAGTGGCGACGACGTTCCTGGCCTTGCTGCGGTAGAGACCGATGGTCTTGATATAGCGCTCCAGCCCCTCCACGCCCAGCGCCAGAATGGCAGCCGGCGTGTTGGCAACAGGGAAAAGTCTGGCTGTCGCCAGATTCACGCCTTTGTCCGTGGCTTGTGCCGAGAGTATGACGGCGATCAGTAACTCAAAGGTTGAATGATGCACCAGCTCGGTCGTCGGTTCCGGAATGGCAGCACTCAGCCTGCGAAAAATCTCCAGTCGCTTTTTCGCATTCATTGCCGGCCGGGCCTGGTCAGTGGCTGGTTACCGGCGACAGCGGCAGATTGCCGGACCTGGCAGCTGCGGCCTTGCGCTGTTCAACCCAGTTCCTGCCGGCTATCAGCAACGCCAGGCCGATAAAGGCACCGGGCGGCAGAATCGCCAGCAAGAAACCGTGATAATCGGGAATGACGGTCACGATGAACTGCGCCGCGTTCGGGCCGAACACCAGATCAATACCGGAAAACAGCGTGCCCTTACCCACCAATTCGCGCATGCCGCCGAGCAGGCTCAGCACCAGCGTCAGGCCGATTCCCATCATGAAGCCGTCGAACACCGACGGCACCGGCTCGTTCTTGGCAGCAAACGATTCGACGCGAGCCAGCACGATACAATTGACCACGATCAGCGGAATGAAAATCCCGAGCACCTGATGCAAAGGCAAGGCGAACGCGTTGATCAGGAGATCGATGACGGTAACCAGCGCCGCGATCACCAGGATGAATACCGGCACGCGGATTTCATCAGGGATATAGCGCCGGACGGGCGATACCGCGCCATTGCTCGCCGCCATCACCAGCGCCGTGGCGAGACCGAGGCTGAGGCCATTGACCAGCGTCGTCGTCACCGCGAGCGTCGGGCACAGCCCGAGCAGCTGAACCACGCCGGGGTTCTGCTTCCATAAACCGTTTCCTGCAATTTCCTTGTATGCGCTCATAAAGCCGCTCCTGCGGTAGTATCCGCTTCCTCTGTTGTGACAGCATCGGCGAACAGGGATTCGCGATGCATTGCATAGTATTCCAGCACCTGACGCACGGCCTTGACCACCGCACGCGGTGTGATGGTGGCGCCTGCCATGTAATCGAACTGGCCACCGTCCTTTTTCACCTTCCATTGCCCGGCGTCAATCAGCGATTTTTCATCGAATTGCTTGATCCAACGGCTGTGCGTGATCTCGATATAGTCGCCCAGCCCCGGCGTTTCCTTGTGCGCCAGCACACGTACACCGCCTATACTGCCGTCCGCCTTGATCGCGACCAGCAGCTTGATATCGCCGCTGTAACCGTCCGGCGCGATGGCTTCCAGAATCACTGCCGTACGCTTGCCCTGCAGGCTCGCCCGGTAAGCATGTGAAACCGTTCTGTTGCCAAGCAGCGGGTCTGCCGGCACTTCAATGACATCCTCCAGCAAGCCGTTGTCGTGCAATGCGTCCGGCACGATCTGGCGGAACAGCGCCATCCGTCGCCTTCGCCTCGCTCTCTGCAATCGGCGTTTTGGTAATGTCGTAGATATAGGCCAGCATCGCGGTGCCGACGATGGCAAACGCCATCATGATCATCGCGGTACTGGCTGCGTGTTTGACGATTTCCCTGGGCATTATTTATCGTGGCCGAATACGCGCGGCTGAGTATAGGCGTCAATCAGCGGCACGCAGATATTGAAGAAAATGACGGCGAATGCGACGCCATCAGGATAGCCGCCGTAAACCCGGATGACATAGGTCATGATACCGATGCCGGCTGCAAAAATCAGCTTGCCTCTGGGCGTCGTCGGCCCGCTGACCGGATCGGTGATGATAAAGAAGGCGCACAGCATGGTGGCGCCGCCAAACAAATGCAAGGCGGGATCGGCAAAACGGCCGGCATCGGCCAGATAGAACAGTCCGGCCATGATGGCGATTGCCGCCAGGAACGCAACCGGCAAATGCCAGGTAATGATGCGCTGCTGGATCAGATAAAGACCGCCGAGCAGATAGGCGGCAGCCACCAGTTCGCCGCCCGTTGCACCCAGCGTACCGAAAATCGGCGATTGCGTGATTTCCTGCAGGCTATGATTCAGCGTCAGCTGGGTCTTCAGATAATCGAGCGGCGTTGCCGATGTGACTGCATCCAGCGCAACGCCCGCTGGCAAGTTGCCGGAAAAAATGAACAGCATCTGATCGACAAAGCCGAGTTCAAACTCGGCCAGCGCCAACGGTGCCGGCCATGTGGTCATCAGCGCCGGAAACGAAATCAGCAGCGCCGCATAGCCCACCATTGCCGGGTTGAACGGGTTATTGCCGAGACCTCCGTAAATCTGCTTCGCCACCACAATCGCAATCGCCGTTCCCAGTACGATCAGCCACCACGGCGCCAACGGCGGCAGCGCCAGCGCCAGCAGCCAGGCCGTCACCAGTGCACTGCCATCGGTAATAAACAGCCTGACCGGACGATCCCGCAACTTGAGCATCAGGGCTTCCGTCACGATGGCGGTCAGCGAGGCCAGTGCCAGCGTCACCAGAATGCCGCCGCCATAGACCCAGACATAGGCTGCAATGGCCGGAACCAGCGCCAGCATGACCTTGAGCATGATGGAGGTCACGCTGGGCGCTTCGCTGATGTAGGGTGATCGATTCATTTTGCTTCTTCTGTTGATTGTTTTTCTTCTGTACGGGCTTCTGTCGTCGAGGCTGCCTGCACTTCCGCCCTTCTCGTCTCGATTTCAGCAATTTCGGCGGCAACCACGGGCGAGACCGCCTCGGTGTTTTTCGGCGTCATTTCGGCTTTCTGCGCCTTGGCACGCTCAATGGCCGCAGCAATTGCCGCTTTTTTCGCATCGTCTGCCGGTGCCGCTTCGGTCTTGGCGCCAGCCGCTTTCTGCGCGTGTTTCTGAGCACGCTCCTGCTTCTCCCGCTCGATACGCTTGAGCCGGAACTCGTTACGCTCGCGGGCGATATCAGCGGCCTCTCTGGCCCTGTCCTGTGCGATGATTTCGCTCTTGGCAAACCGGTAGTATTGCACCAGCGGGATATTGCTGGGGCACACATAGGTGCAGCAACCGCACTCGATACAGTCGAAAATCTTGTACTCGCGCGCCTTGTCCAGATTCTGCGACTTTGAGAACCAGTAAAGCTCCTGCGGCTGCAGATTGGCCGGACAGGCATCGGCGCAACGGGTGCAGCGTATGCACGGCAATGCCGGCGGCGGCTCCGGAAACATCGCACTGTCCGGCACGATAATGCAGTTGGTGGCCTTCACGACCGGCACATCGGCAGACGGCAGGTTGAAACCCATCATCGGGCCGCCCATGATCAGCTCGGGAATCGCCTTGCCGCCGGCGAGCTCGACCAGTTCGCGGATCGACATGCCGAGCGGCACTTCATAATTGCCCGCATGGCCGACATGTCCGGTCACCGTGACAATACGCGATATCACCGGCTCGCCGTGGTGCACCAGCCGGTGTACGCTGTAGGCTGTGGCCACATTGAAACATTGCACGCCGATCTCGCTCGGCAGGCGGCCGCTAGGCACTTCCAGGCCGGTGATAACCTTGATCAATTGCTTGGCGCCGCCACCGGGGTAAATGGTCGGCACTTCCGCCACATCGATCGCAACCTCGCTGTCCGCGGCTGCCGCTCTCATGGCCGCCGCCGCCTGCGGCTTGTTGTCCTCAATGCCGATCACGCAGCGCCCGGCATCCAGCAGATAGCGCATGATCTCGATACCGCGCACGATCTCTGCGGCCCGCTCGCGCATCAACATATCGTCACAACTGATATACGGCTCACATTCGGCGCCGTTGATGATCAACGTTCTGACCGGATGCCGCGCGTCCTCGCGCAATTTGATATGCGACGGAAAAGTGGCGCCGCCGAGACCGACCACGCCAGCCTCGCGCAGGCTGTCAAGCAGCTCCTGCTTGCTCATGGCCTTGTAATCCAGCGGCTGACGGGCAATCCATTCGTCACGGCCATCCGCCTCCAGCGTGATCGAAATGTCGGGCAGGCCGGAAGGATGCGGGATCAACTGGTTGTCGATGGCCGCAATGGTGCCGGAAGTCGGCGCATGCACCGCCGCCGACACCTGTCCGTCGGCCCTGGCCAGCAGCTGGCCCTTGAGCACGTGATCGCCTGTCGCCACCTGCAACTTGGAAACATTGCCGACATGCTGCCGCAAAGGCAGCACCAATCTCGCAGGCGGAGGCACCGGCCGGATCGGACTGGTGGTCGACTCCAGCTTGTGCTGCGGCGGATGTACGCCACCGTTAAAGCTCGACAACCCCGTCTTGCCCAGTTTGCGTTTGATCAGTTCTGATAAATTGACGATCGCGTTCATTCAGCAATTTTTCTCGTTACAGCAGGTTCCGGCTTGATCTCGAACACCGGATAGCGCCACTTCCAGTTGGCCGGCGATTCGGCAATCGGCTCCATCGTGATGCAATCGACCGGGCATGGCGCCACGCACAGTTCACAGCCGGTACACTCGGAGGCAATCACCGTATGCATGTGCTTGGCCGCGCCAAGAATCGCATCGACCGGACAAGCTTGAATACAGAGCGTGCAGCCGATGCAGACGTTCTCGTCGATTACGGCAACGGATTTGGGTTTCGGCAAGCCATGTTCTGCATTCAGCGGTTTGTATTCGACACCCAGCAGGTCGGCCAGTGCGTGCACGCCTGCATCTCCGCCCGGCGGGCACTGGTTGATGTCGGCTTCACCCTTGGCGATAGCCATGGCATAAGGCTTGCAGCCGGGATAGCCACACTGGCCGCACTGAGTTTGCGGCAGAATGGCATCGATACGCGCGACCAGCGGATCGCCCTCGACCTTGAACTTCAACGCGGAATAACCCAGCACAACACCCAGCAGCAGGGCCAGGCCCAGCATCACATACAAAGCCGTCAACATCAGCGAACCAATCCGGCAAAACCCATGAAGGCCAGACTCATCAAACCGGCGGTGATCATCGCAATCGCCGAACCTTTGAACGGTGCAGGAATATCGGCAGCATCAAGCCGTTCGCGCAGGGATGCGAACATGATCAGCACCATGGAGAAACCGATCGCACCGCCTAGGCCGAACAACAACGATTCGATGAAATTGTGATTGGACTGTACGTTAAGCAGCGGTATGCCGAGCACGGCACAGTTGGTCGTGATCAGCGGCAGAAAAATGCCGAGCGACTGATAGAGCACCGGGCTGGTTTTTTCCAGGAACATTTCGGTGAACTGGACAACGCCGGCAATCACAACGATGAACGACAAGGTACGCAGATAGAACAGCTCGGTGCCAAGCAGGTAATGGCTGATCAGATAGCTGGTGCCGGAGCCGACGGTGAGCACGAAAGTGGTTGCCGCAGCCATGGCAATCGAGGTCTCAAGCTTTTTGGACACCCCCATGAACGGGCACAACCCGAGCACCTTGATCAACACGATATTGTTGACCAGCACGGTGCCCATCAGAATCAGGAAGTATTCTTGTACCATTGAAAATTCACATCTATATATAGCATCGAATTATACAGCGATTGCCCGGCAGGACATAAGGCAGATGCACTGTCTGAATGCGGATTCGACGCAGAATAATGGGTTTGGTGCGCAGGCTCAAAGAATTTGTGCTTATACCCATAGCAGAATCGGTTATAACCGCAAGCCCGTGACGATTCAGAAAACCGTGTCCCCGTACATGGACTTTCAGTTAAAATAGAAAAATTATTCAATTATTCATCAGGATCATCATGCTGCAAGGCAGTCTCGTTGCCATCGTCACTCCCATGCAAGAGGATGGCGCACTGGATATCGACGCTCTCCGCTCGCTCATCGACTTTCACATTGAAGCAGGAACCGACGGCATTGTGATCGTCGGCACCACCGGAGAGTCACCCACCGTCAGCTTTGACGAGCATTGCCTGTTGATCAAGACTGCGGTCGAGCATACGGCAGGACGTGTGCCGGTCATCGCCGGGACCGGTGCCAATGCGACCTCTGAAGCAATCGAGCTGACTGCCGAAGCCAGGGCGCTGGGGGCTGATGCCTGCCTGCTGGTCACGCCCTACTACAACAAGCCGCCACAGGAAGGTTTATACCAGCATTACAAGGCGGTAGCAGAGGCAGTAGACATTCCGCAGATCCTCTACAACGTACCGGGCAGGACCGCCTGCGACATTTCCAACGAAACTGTCTTGCGCTTGTCACAAATTCCAAATATCGTTGGTATCAAGGATGCCACCGGCAACATGGAGCGCTGCAGTGATCTGATTGCGCGTGCGCCGGAGAATTTCGCCGTATACAGCGGCGACGATGCCAGCTGCATGTCGCTGATGCTGATGGGCGGACGTGGCGTAATTTCGGTCACAGCGAACGTCGCCCCGAGGCTGATGCATGAGATGTGCATGGCCGCAATGGCAGGTGACGCCATCAAGGCGCGCGGCATCAATCAAAAATTGCTGGCACTTCACCAGAAACTTTTTGTCGAAGCGAATCCGATTCCCGTCAAATGGGTGTTGCAGCAGATGGGAATGATCCGGTCCGGCATTCGTCTGCCGCTGGTACCGCTCTCGTCAACACACCACGACGCACTGCGTTTGGCAATGCATAACGCCGGTATTTAATTCATCATGATTCCAGGATACTCAAGCAGTCCCGGCATCGAAGATAAAACGGAACAGAGAAACGCATGAAGAAAATACAATATCACCAACTGATTATTACAGGCCTGCTGGCTTTGCTGCTGACAGGCTGCGAAAGCCTGCCGTTTTTTGACAAAACACCCGATTACAAGACCGCAGGCCGTTCGCGGCCGCTGGAAGTGCCTCCGGACCTGACCTCGATCTCGGCCAGCGATACCTACGCGCTGCCGGGCGGCACCGCTACCTATTCCAGTTACTCGCAGAATCAGGGCTCTCCGCTTGAGCAGGAAAGGATACTGCCCAACCCGGAAAACGTCAGAATGGAGCGCGCCGGTTCACAACGCTGGCTGGTGGTCGATGCCCCCCCGGAGAAGGTCTGGCCGGTGATTCGTGAATTCTGGAATGATCTGGGATTTGCCGTCCGCGTGGAAAACGCAGAGACCGGCGTCATGGAAACCGAGTGGGTAGACCCGTCCAGCATCACCAAAGATGATAAAGGCAATTATCTCGACAAGTTCCAGGGCTGGCTCGACAAGCTCAA
>DIVE01000143.1 GCA_002423265.1 Methylophilaceae bacterium UBA6140
CTACACATTGGATTACATTCAGGGCCTGTTCACCGATTTCGAAGAGCTGCACGGTGACCGCGCATATGCCGACGATCCGGCGATTGTTGGCGGCATGGCGAGATTTGAAGGCCAGCCGGTGATGGTGATCGGTCATCAGAAGGGCCGTGACGTCAAGGAGCGGCAGTACCGCAATTTCGGCATGCCGCGTCCCGAGGGCTATCGCAAGGCGCTGCGTCTTTACCGTCTGGCAGAGAAGTTCGGCCTGCCCATCATCACGCTGATCGACACTCCGGGTGCCTATCCCGGCATCGGTGCCGAAGAGCGCGGCCAGTCGGAAGCGATNNCCATCATCGGCGTCATTATCGGTGAAGGCGGCTCCGGCGGCGCGCTGGCGCTGGGCGTGGTCGACCACCTGATGATGCTGCAATACGCGACCTATTCCGTCATCTCGCCCGAAGGCTGTGCGTCGATTCTGTGGAAGAGTGCCGAGCAGGCCTCCGTTGCAGCCGAGACATTGGCCATCACTTCCTCTCGCCTGAAGACCATGGGCCTGATCGACCGCGTGGTGGCCGAGCCGATGGGCGGCGCGCATCGCGATCCCGAGCAGATGATGCAGACGCTGCGCCGTGCGCTGACCGACGAGCTGGCAAGATTGCAGGCGAAACCGGTGCCTGACCTGCTGGAAACCCGTATCGACAAGCTCATGAGCTACGGCAAGTTCAAAGAAACCGCAGTCAAGTAGTGCGCTGACCGTGCATCAGGCGGAACCCTGCTTTGTCTGATCGACGCCTTTCATCTTCAAAGCGGGGTGCAGCCATGCGCCTGCCGTCCTCCCCGGTCTGCCACCTGTCATCGCTGGTGGCGGCCAATCTCCGCAATATCGCCATTCCCGGCCGCAAGCTGACGCTGGCATTCAGCGGCGGGCTCGATTCGCGCGTGCTCTTGCAGTTGCTTACCGCGCTGAGACCATCTTCCGGATTCGAGCTCGATGCCATGCATGTGCATCATGGGCTCAGCCCCAATGCCGACACATGGGCGGAGTTCTGCCGCAGAACCTGCGAGAGCCTCGATGTGCCGTTGGCCGTGGTGCATGTCGAAGTGTCGCGCGACAGCGGCCTCGGCGTGGAGGCCGCTGCCCGGCAATCGCGGTATGAGGCCTTGCTCTCGACGCAAAGCCATTTCATCATGCTGGCGCATCATCAGGACGATCAGGCCGAAACCCTGCTGCTGCAACTGCTGCGCGGCTCGGGCGTCAAGGGGCTGGCTGCGATGGCAGCAGAGGATGATGCGCGCCGCATCGTCCGCCCTTTGCTCGAGGTGCCGCAGGAGGCCTTGCGTGAATACGCCATTGCCAACAAGCTGCAGTGGATCGAGGACGAAAGCAACGAGGATACCCGCTACGATCGCAACTACCTGCGCCACGAAGTGCTGCCGGTGATCGAGCGCCGGTTCAAGCGGGCAAGCAAGTTGCTGGCAAGAACTGCCAGACACATGGCCGAGACTGCGCTGCTGCTGGATGAATTGGCAGCCATCGATGCCGCAAACCCCTTCCGCGACCAGGCCGCCGGATTCGACCTTGCCGGCTCAAGGCGGATGTTGCCGCTGTCATCGCTGCAAGCCCTGAACCTGCCGCGCGCGCGCAACCTGCTGCGCTGGTGGCTTTCACTGAACGGCCTGGAGATGCCGAGCGCCTCCCGGCTTGAAGAAATGCTGAATCAGCTGCTGAGCGCGCGTGCCGATGCGGTGATCAGTGTCAATGTTGGCAAGGATGCGACCCTGCGGCGCTACCAGGATGCGGTCTATCTTGAACGCCGCCACAATGATGAGCCGGTCTCGCTGTTGTGGAGCGGGCAGCGCGAGTTGCAACTGCCCGATGGCAGCCGCCTCACCTTCGAGAAGATGTCGGGGCAGGGGCTTGCTTGCGAGCGTCTGGGTGCGGACAAGCTGCGCATCGCCAGTCGCGAGGGCGGCGAACGCTTCAAGCCTGATGCAAAAAGGCCGACGCGCACCCTCAAGCATCTGTTGCAGGAAGCCAATATTCCGCCCTGGGAGCGCCAGAGAATTCCGTTGATCTATCTGGATGACGCGTTGGCAGTGGTGCCGGGCATCGGCGTGGCGGCAGATTTTCAGGCAGAGGATACCGAGACCGGGCTGGTCATCGGCTGGCACCCGCAATAGCAGGCGGTTCTGATGACTATCTTTTTGCCGTGAGCGGCCTGAACTGCGGTGCCAGTATGCGCCAGACATTTTCCAGCAGTATCGGTTGCGCGGCAGCGGTCGGATGCAAACCATCCTCCTGCATCAAATCCGCCTTGCCGGCAACGCCTTCGAGCAGAAATGGAACCAGCGCCAGTTGGTATTGTTTTGCCAACTGACTGTAACTTTCCCTGAACTCCTGCGTGTAACGGGGGCCATAGTTGGGTGGAATCAAGATGCCGAGCAGGGCGACTCTGGCGCCGGATTGCTGACTCGACTCGATCATCGCGGTCAGGTTCTGCCGCAACTCCCGGACCGGCAGACCGCGCAGACCGTCATTGCCGCCAAGCTGCAGCAGCACCAGATCGGGCGTGTGCTGCGTCAGCAGTTGTTGCAGGCGGCTACGCCCGCCGCTGGTGGTTTCGCCGCTGGTGCTGGCGTTGATGACGCGATAACGGCCGGGCTGCTGCTGATCCAGTTTTTGTTGCAACAGGGCGACCCAACCCTGGTCGCGCGGGATGCCATAGGCGGCCGAGAGGCTGTCGCCCAGCACCAGCACGGTCGACCCAGCCCCGTTCGTGTTTTTGACCGGACTGGCCGTGACCGGGCCGGCAACGGCCAGCAGCAGTACCAGCACATATTTGAAAAAACGGAATCGGAAAACTTTGGACATGCACAAACCTTTTGCTGTTGAAGCGATATCACTGAATAAACATGTTAGCAGTAGCGAAGCCCGGCTGACGATACTGGAAAATCTGGACCTTGCCGTGCCGCACGGGGAGCGCCTTGCCATCGTCGGCCGTTCGGGTTCGGGAAAATCCACCCTGCTCGGACTGCTTGCCGGGTTGGACAGCCCCAGTAGCGGAAAAGTGCTGGTGGACGGCATCGAGATCAGTAGCCTCGATGAGGATGGGCGTGCAGCGGTGCGCGGCCGCAAGATGGGTTTTGTTTTTCAATCTTTCCAGTTGCTGCCTTCGCTCACCGCGCTCGAAAACGTCATGCTGCCCCTGCAACTCGCCGGCAACGACAATGCACAGTCTCAGGCAAAGGCGGCATTGGACAGGGTGGGGTTGAGTCAGCGTATGAGTCATTACCCCAGGCAGCTTTCAGGCGGCGAGCAGCAGCGTGTTGCCATCGCTCGCGCCCTGGCGCCGGAACCGGCGATCCTGTTCGCGGATGAACCGACGGGAAATCTGGATGCGGCGACCGGTCAGCAGATCATCGAGCTCCTGTTCAGTCTCAATACCGAAGACGGCACGACCTTGATCCTGGTCACGCACGACAACACGCTGGCCGCCGGTTGCCGGCGCCGTCTGCTGTTGAATGGCGGCAAGCTCGATGAGATGCGCGGTGAGGAGCTTGTCGCATGAACGCCGCCGGTCTTGCGTGGCGGCAACTGAAAAGTCACTGGTCGGCAGGCGATATCCGGGTTCTGATGCTGGCGCTGGTTCTGGCGGTGACGGCGACGACCTCGGTCGGTTTTTTTACCGATCGCGTTGAAAGTGCGCTCGAGCGGCAGGGCGCCATGCTTTTGGGCGGCGATCTGCTGGTTTCCGGGGCAAAACCACTGGCAGAAAATTACCGGCTGGAGGCAGAGCGATTGCAGCTGGCTTCAACCGCGACTGTGGAATTTCCCAGCATGGTGTTGCACGGCGAGCGCACTCAGTTTGCCGAAATCAAGGCGGTAGGCGCAGGCTTCCCGTTGCGCGGCGAGCTGGTGATCTCCGATCAGGTAGCCGTGGCGGGCGTGACGCCAGGTGCGCTACCCGCCGCAGAAATTCCCGCTGCGGGCACGGTCTGGGTGGAACCCAGACTCGCTAAGCTGCTGGACCTGAAGGTCGGTGACACGGTGAGTGTCGGCGAACGTGAAATGCCGGTCAGCGCGATTCTGGAACGCGAAAATTCCCGTGGCGGCGATATGTTCAGCTTTGCACCGCGCTTGATGATGAATCTGGACGATGTTGCGGCAACCGGTCTGATTCAATACGGCAGCCGCGTGAAATATCAATTTCTGGTCGCGGGCGACGTGCGCAAGGTCGGCGAATACGCCGTCTGGGCGAACAAGGTTGCGGCCAGGGGTGAGCGGGTGCAGGACGTCAGTGCTGCGCGCCCGGAAATCCGTAGCGCGCTGGAGAAGGCCCGGCAGTTTCTCGGCCTCTCGACCATGGTGGCGGTGATCCTGGCGATTGTCGCCATGTTTCTCGCCAGCCTGCCGCATGTGCAGCGCAGTCTCGATACCTATGCGCTGATGCGTTGCTTCGGCGCATCGAAGGCGCTGATCATGAAGATATTGCTCTGGCAGACTTTCATGATCGGCTTTCTGGGCAGTCTGCTCGGCTGCCTGCTCGGCTATCTGGCACAGGCCGGGCTGGCCGCGCTGGCGGGCAGCCTGTTTCTTGAAGCGCTGCCGGCGCCGGGCTGGATGCCGCTGTTGAGCGGTATGGGTTTGGGCCTGTTGACCATGCTGGCCGTCATCTGGCCGCATCTGGCCGGATTGCGCGATGTGCCGGCCTTGCGCATTCTGCGCAGGGATGCCGGCGATATCGACAGACGCGCCTGGGCCGGATATTTGCCCATCACGCTGGTTATTGCCGCCATGATTTTCTGGCATGCCGGCAGTTTCAAGCTGGGCGGTGCCACCTTGCTGATATTCATCGGCCTGCTGTCCTTGACGGCATTGCTGGCAATGTTCGGCAATCAGGTATTGCAACGCTTGCCGGTCAGCAAGGCCAGTGCCTGGAAACTCGGGCTGGCCGGCCTCAAGCGTCGGCCTCTGATGGCGATTGCGCAGGTGGCAGGCTTCAGCCTGGGCCTGATGGCGCTTATTCTGCTGGCACTGGTGCGCGGCGACCTGCTCAACAACTGGCAGGCATCGTTGCCTGCGGATGCGCCCAACCGCTTCATCATCAACATCCAGCCGCATCAGGTCGAAGGCGTGAAGTCTTTTTTCACCGAAGCCGGCATTGCCGACGCGGAAGTGTTTCCGATGGTGCGCGGACGACTGGTGGCGGTCAACGGCGAGCCGCTGGACACCACGAAGTACGACGACGAACGCGCGCGCCGTCTGGCCGAACGCGAATTCAATCTGTCATGGGCGGCCAACATGCAGGCTGACAACCAGATGCTGGAAGGCCGCTGGTGGACGGAGGCCGAGCACGGTCAGCCATTGCTGTCGCTGGAGCAGGATTTGTCGGAGACGCTTGGCCTGAAGCTGGGAGACCGGCTGCGCTACGACATCGCCGGCAGCATGCTGGAAGTCACGGTGACCAGTATCCGCAAGGTGGAGTGGGATACCATGCGGGCAAACTTTTTTGCCGTGATGCCGCCGGGCCTGCTGGAAGACTATCCGGCCAGTTACATCAGCAGCTTTTATCTGCCCCTGGGCCAGGATCAGTCGCTGAACAGGCTGGTGCAGGATTTCAGCAATCTGACGGTGATTGATGTCGCTGCGCTGATGGAGCAGGTGCGCGGCATCATGACCAAAATGACCCATGCCATCGAATATGTATTCATTTTCGGGCTGCTGGCAGGTCTTGCAGTGCTTTATGCGGCACTGGTGGCGAGCAGGGATGAACGTGTGCGTGAGGCCATGCTGCTGCGTGTGCTGGGCGCATCCAACCGGCAGATCGTATTGGCCGGTCTCGCGGAGTTTTTATCTATCGGTATGGTTTCGGCGCTGGTGGCCACGCTTGCCGCGAGTGCGCTGGCCTGGTATGTCAGCGTGCATCTGCTTAACATCGGCTATCAATTCAATCTGCTGCTGGCCTTGCTGGCTTTTGCCGGTGCTTCTGTTCTGGTGCCCTTTGCCGCCTGGCTGGGTATGCGCGGTTTTTTGCGTTTATCCCCACGGCAATTGCTGCAGAGCGTGTAACAAATCTGGTTGCATGCAGCCATAGCAACCACGAAAGTGGTTGTATACAACCAGTCGTTGCGGTTAAACTGAGCAGCAGCCCAACTCATTCTAGAACCATGCCGCTGATTTTATTGATTTTTTTATATTATTTGATTGCTGGCACAGAACTTGATACATCTTCTCTGATTAACAATTAATTAATAATCCGGGAGATTACATGCAGCACTCGCATTCATTTCAACGCAAGCTGGTTTCCGCATTGGTGGCCGGCCTGTTTGCAGCACCTGCCGCTTTTGCCGAAGAAACGGTCAAGACCGAGAAAATCGAAGTGATCAGCACTACGCCGTTGCCGGGCATCGGTTTGCCGATTGAGCTGGTGCCTGCCAATGTGCAGGTGGTAAAGGGCGAGGAGTTGAAGCAGCAGCAAAGTCTGACCATCGCCGATTACATGAACAATAATCTGCTCGGCGTCAGCGTCAACGAAACGCAGAATAACCCTTATCAGCCCGATATTCTGTTTCGCGGCTTTACCGCTTCTCCCTTGCTGGGCACACCGCAAGGTTTGTCGGTTTTTCAGGATGGCGTGCGCATCAATGAACCTTTCGGCGATGCGGTAAACTGGGATTTGATCCCGAGCAACGCGATTGCCGGCATCAATCTTATTCCAGGCTCCAACCCTGTGTTCGGCCTCAATACGCTTGGCGGTTCGCTATCGATTACTACCAAGAACGGCCGCACCCATCAGGGCGGTGCGGTTGAGGCGACTACCGGCTCATGGGGTCGCAAGACCGGCGGCGTGGAGTTCGGCGGTGTAACCCCGGACGGCTCGGTCGATTATTTCATTGCCGGTAGTTATTTCGACGAAGATGGCTGGCGCGATTACTCTCCTTCGCAAGTCAAGCAGCTGTTCGGCAAGCTGGGCTGGCAGAACGAGACTTCCAGACTGGAGTTGAGCTACACCGGCGCCGATAACGACCTGATCGGTAACGGCCTGGTGCAGAAAGAGCTGATTGATGAATTCGGCCGCGACAGCATCAATACACGTCCGGACCAGACCAAAAACACGCTGTCCTTCCTTAATCTCAACGGTAGCCACTGGATCAACGACGAAACCCAGTTATCGGCCAACATCTATTACCGCCAGTCTGATCGCAAGACGCTGAATGGCGACGGCAATGATGATTTCGATCTGGATGATCTGGGCGATGAACTTGCGTTGGGGCGCGCTGCAACTTTATCCGAAGCGTATTACGAATGTGTGCTTGGTGCCGACGATGATGTTGCGGAGTTGGCATGTAATGGCGCGCTCAACCGCAGCAAAACCAAGCAAAAAGGCTATGGTTTCAATGCACAGCTGGCGTTTAACCAGCCGCTGATGGGCAAGGCGAACCAGTTCATTATTGGTGGCGGTTATGATTATTCCAGAATCAAGTTCAATCAATCATCGGAGTTCGGCTTGCTGAACGAGACGCGCGGCGTTGACGGCCTGGGCATAGAAAGCGATGAGGCTGAAGTCGAGCTGCACGGCAAGACCCGCAGCTGGGGTGTTTTTGCGACCGATACCTTGTCGCTCAGCGATCAGTGGCATCTGACGCTCTCCGGCCGCTACAACCATATCAAGGTGGAAAACCGCGATCAGCTGATTCCTGATGTCTCCGACCCTGAGTCGCTGAGTGGCAATCATAGTTTTCATCGTTTCAATCCGGCAGTAGGTCTCAGCTATACGCCGAGCAAGGACCTGACGGTTTACGGTTCCTACAACGAGGGCATGCGTGCGCCGACTTCGATGGAGCTGGGCTGTGCCAACCCCGACCAGCCATGCAAGCTGCCCAATGCAATGGCAGGCGATCCGCCGCTGGAAAAAGTGGTTTCCAAGACCTATGAGCTGGGCGCGCGCGGCAACCTGACACCGGAAGTCAAATGGTCGGCGGCGGTATACCGTACCGTCAATCACGACGACATCCAGTTTATTGCCACCAACGCCACCAACGGCATGGGCTATTTCGATAACGTCGGCAAGACCCGCCGCATGGGCCTCGATCTTGGTCTGGTCGGCAACATGGGCAAATTCAGCTGGGCTGCGGGTTACAGCTACATCAAGGCGACTTACGAGAGCGAGCTTGAGTTGGTCAATGAGGTCAATTCAACTTCCGAGGACGAGAAAATCCAGGTCAGCAAGGGCGATCGTCTGGCCAACATCCCGGATCATGCCTTCAAGTTGCGCATGCAATACGATGTGACCCCCAACTGGAATATAGGCACCAATATCAATATGTTCTCGGATGTCTATGTTCGCGGCAACGAGAACAATGACCATCAGGCCGGGGTTGGTGTCAACAAGGATGGCGACGATGCTTACGAAGGTAAGGGCAAGCTGAGCGGTTATACCGTGGTCAATCTCGACACGCGCTACAAATTCGGCAACTCCGGCTGGCAGGCATTTGCCAAGGTCATCAACATCTTCGACAAGAAGTACTACACCGGGGGCATGCTGGGTGAAAACTGGCTCGAAGATGGCGCCTGGAGCGGCGAGGATGAACCTGCCATGCTGGTCATGCCGGGTGCGCCCCGCGCCGGCTGGATCGGTGTCCGCTATGAGTTCGGTGGCAAGTAAGCCATACTGACGACATGCAAACACACGCAGAAACGTTTGATCAAGCCGCTGAACATCAGGCCTTCAAGCAAAAACTGCGTGTGCTTGTTGTTGAGGATGAGGTTCTTTTTGCCCGCGCGGTGGTCAAGCGGCTGAGCAAGGCGGGTTATGAATGCGAGCACGCCGAGACTTTGAAAGACGGGCGTGCGGTCATCAAGCAATTCTCGCCTGACATCGTCTTGCTCGACATGCGATTGCCGGACGGTAGTGGCATGGATCTGCTGACCGAACTGGTTGCCAGAGGCCTGGCTGTGATTGTCATGACTGCGTTCGGCGAGCTCAGCGATGCGGTCAACGCCATGAAGCAGGGCGCGGCCGATTACCTGAAAAAACCCATCGATCTCGAGGAATTGCTGCTCGCCATCGAGAAAGCCGAGACCTCAGCAAAACTCAAGCATCATCTCGATTACTCCCGTCAGCGCAACGTGCACGAATCGCAGGTCGAAGGTATCGAGCTGCTGGGCGATAGCCCGGTCATGCAGCAAGTGCGCCAGCAGGTCGGGCGCATTGCCGGGCTGGCGAGCTTGGAATCAAACGTGGCGCCTACGGTGCTGATCAACGGGGAAACCGGCACCGGCAAGGATGTTGCGGCAAGAATGTTGCATCTTTCCTGCATGAGCCGGGACAAGCCCTTCGTTCATGTGGATTGCGCTTCCTTGCCTGCCGAGCTGATCGAGAGCGAACTGTTCGGTCATGAGCGCGGCGCCTTCACCAGCGCGCAGAGCTCCCGATGCGGCCTGATAGAAGCGGCCGAGGACGGCACCCTGTTTCTCGACGAGATCGGCGAATTGCCGCTGACGCTGCAAGCCAAGTTGCTCAATGTACTGGAACGCAGGATGGTGCGGCGCGTAGGTTCGACCAGAGAACGGCCGGTTGCGGCGCGTTTCATCGCTGCCACCAACCGCGATCTGCAACAGATGGTGCTGGAAGGCCGTTTTCGCCCCGATCTTTACTATCGCCTCAATGTATTGAATATCGTCATGCCGCCATTGCGCGAGCGCGGCGCCGACGTCGTTTTGCTGGCGCGGCATTTCGCCAGCCAGACCGAGAAGCGCTACGGATTGCCGTTACGGCAGTTCTCCCCAGACGCGCTTGAACTGATGCGCGGTTACACATGGCCCGGCAACGTGCGCGAGCTCAAACACCAGATCAGCCGCGCCGTAATGCTGAGCCGTGGCGATCTGATCAACGGGCATGATCTCGCGATAGCGATTGAGCCGGCCATGTCCAAGGTGCGCTTCGATAGCCAGGCCGCTGGCATCACGCTGGAGGAGGCGGAGAAGCGGCTGATAGAGAACGCGCTGTCACAAGCCAATCACAATGTCTCCGAAGCCGCCCGCCTGCTCGGTATTACACGCATGGCCATACGTTACAGAATGGAAAAACACGGAATCAAGGGCGTTTGAATTGCTTAATTCAAGCCACAGAGGACACAGAGTTCACAGAGGCATTGCAAAAGCCTCATTGCGTTAGCTTGATATCGTGCCGGACAGGCAGGAGTGGAACAGTTACATTGCCGATGACAATAATGCCGGTAAGCTGTTGTTTTTCTCTGTGAACTCTGTGTCCTCTGTGGCTAAAGTGTTTTCAGTGGCTTAACCCGCAAATGCTGTTACCCGTCCGTCAGCCCCCGCATGATAAAATCTGCCTGAATTCAATCAGGAGCCACGCATGAAAATCGGTACCCCGTTAAGCCCCAATGCCACCCGCGTGATGTTGCTGGGCAGTGGAGAGTTGGGCAAAGAGGTCATCATCGCCCTGCAGCGCCTCGGGGTGGAAGTCATCGCGGTGGATCGCTATGCCAATGCGCCGGGCCATCAGGTGGCGCATCGTGCCCATGTCATCGACATGACCGACGATGCTGCGCTGCGCGCATTGATCGCCGCAGAGAAACCGCATCTGATCGTGCCCGAGATCGAGGCGCTCAACACCGCCACGCTGGGCGAGATCGAAGCGCATGGCATCGCGCAGGTGATTCCCACCGTCAAGGCCGTACAGCTCACCATGAACCGCGAAGGCATACGCCGTCTGGCGGCTGAGGAGCTGGGCTTGCCGACATCGCCCTATGCTTTTGCCGACAGCCTGCCGGCCCTGCAAAAAGCCATCGACGACGGTATCGGCTATCCCTGTTTCATCAAGCCGACCATGTCTTCCTCCGGCAAGGGCCAGTCGCGTATCACCGATGCCTCGGAAGTCGCCGCCGCATGGGATTACGCAGCAAGCGGCGGACGGGTCAATCAGGGGGTGGTGATTGTCGAGGGCCAGATCGATTTCGATTACGAGATTACCTTGCTCACCGTGCGCGCCAGGAACGCACAGGGCGAGATTGAAACCCATTTCTGCGAGCCTATCGGCCATTTGCAACAAAAGGGCGACTATGTCGAAAGCTGGCAACCGCAGCCGATGAACAGTCAGGCCTTGCTTCGCGCACAGCAGATCGCAAAATCCGTGACCGACAGTCTGGGCGGCCTCGGTTTGTTCGGGGTGGAGTTGTTCGTCAAGGGCAAAGAGGTCTGGTTCTCAGAAGTGAGTCCGAGACCGCACGACACCGGCATGGTGACCATGGCAAGCCAGCGCTTCAGCGAGTTTGACCTGCACGCGCGCGCCATTCTCGGCTTGCCGGTGAATGTCAGACTCGATCGCCCGGCGGCCAGCGCGGTGATTTACGGTGGTGCCGATAGCCGTCAACTGGCCTATGAAAATATTGAGCAGGCACTGGCCGTGCCTGAGTCCGATCTACGGCTATTCGGCAAACCGGAGTCTTTCAACCGCCGCCGCATGGGCGTCGCGCTCGCTTCCGGCAAGGATGTCGATGAGGCCCGTGCCCGCGCGAAGCTGGCAGCCAGCCTGGTCAGGCCGATCGTTGAGGCGGCCTAGTGGTACAGACAGCGGAGTGAGTCAGGTGAATAGCGCAGAAAATCAGAGCGGTCAGCCGGAAAATCAGCCGGCCACTTTTTTCCAGATGCTGGGCGGGGCCGAAAAGATCAGGGATATCGTCGAGCGTTTTTACGACATCATGGATAGCGACCCGCGCGCGGCTGGCATCCGCGCCATGCATGCGCAGGACCTGACCGAGGCACGCGAGAAGCTGTTCATGTTTCTCACCGGCTGGACCGGCGGGCCGCAGCTCTACATCGAGCGTTACGGCCATCCGCAATTGCGTGCAAGGCACCTGCCTTTTCCGGTTGATGAGTCGGCGCGCGACCAGTGGATGTATTGCATGATCAAGGCCATGCATGAGAACGGCGTGGAAGAACCGGTTCTGACGCGGCTCGCCAGCGTGCTATACGAACTAGCGGATTTTATGCGAAACCGGGCGGGGTAAACCTGCAAGGCCATCAGCCATAGAGAACAAAGCGTTAATGCAGAGATTAGCTTGAAATGTTGGATTGCAAGACTTGGCCCTTAAAGAAAAACGTGGTCTGTCCCCTATTGTTTGTCCCTTAAGTGCTTTCAGTGCTTCAGTGTGTTTAGCCAATGAAATGGACTTCATCATCACCTAATGCGGCGTTGACGACGGACCGAAGCTCGTTAAGTCGTTTGCTGACGATCTGTTGTTGTAGCAAAAATATGAATAGGCCAAAAATTAACACGCCTAACGCAGATACGGTATTGAAGTTGAGAAACGAGTATAGGGAAAGAACCATGCAAACGTAGCAGACCACCAAATATAATACTTGCCGGAGTTTTTGGTAAACGATATTGGTTTGATATAAGCCAAGCAGATATGGATTTTCTTTTAGCTTGAGAACTCTGGCCTGAAAGTTTTTTTGCCTGAGTCTTGCCTCTGCATCTTTTTTCTCCGTCTGATGAACAAACCAACTATCAACCCAATCTTTAGCGTAGCTAGCGAAGAAGCTCATGAGGAATGCTAGGACAACACTGGAGATCCAGAAAGTGGGTGAAGCTACAACGCTCTTAATTTCTTCCATATTTAATTCCTAAAGAGGCAGTCGCCAACGTCCTAGGTAACCGACGGGTTGGGCATCATTGCGTCATGACCCTGAGGCCTATGTGGCCGAGATAAAAAACAGTAACCACTCCGACAAAAAACAAAGCGATCACTGTGCGATTGAACCAGCGTGGATATTGGCGTTGCAAGAGCACCGTGATCTGGTTTGCGAAACCTTGGTCAGACTTAATACCTGCATTTACCTGCCCGGCAATTAAAGGAGCGAAGTAAAGATAAGACACAGTAATTTCCTCACCTGGAATAAGGGTTGGGATGACTATGTCTTGTGAGCCGTCCGGCAGAGTTTCAATGTGGTGAACCACTACGGGCCAGATATTGAAATTGGGAAGGTTGGCATGATGCAAACGAACGTTAGTCGCGCTTCGGCGTCCAGTGTTGCGCAGTACCACAGAATGAGTATTTACCTGAAGGGGCTCGCCTCCTTCTGGTATGTGTCGAAATGCCGAGACATGACTGAAATAGGAGATAAGTATCGGACGGCTTTCGAACCACCGGTTCACCCAAACGCCAACAAAGAGCGCAATTATCGGCGCGGCAACAGTAGCAACTGCATTCCAGTCAATTGCCATAATCACTCCTTGATGCCCAACGGAATAATAGGGGACAGACCACGATTAATTGTGGAGTCTAAATATGCTGAATTGAAGAAAAACATGGTCTGTCCCCTATTTTTTGTAACTTGTTGGTGTACTCAGCGGTATTTCGGGCCATGCTTTGGATAATTTTTTTTGTTATTCAGACTGGATTAAACGCCTATTCTTTTTCCATGACAAGTGTGCGTACATTTGCTTGGGTTCAGCGTTTCCCTTTCGGCTTGTTTCTGAATCTGGCTGCATACGCTTTCCCGTATTACGCTCCACCCGGTTGATGCCAATCGAGCTGACCATGCTTCCTTAACTAGGCCATGGGTAAAAAAAAAGAGCCTCGATCAGGAGGCTCTTGCTTCACGGTGCACTGAACAGGTGTGCTTGTTTTTTTTCAGGAATCCTGACGTCTCAAACCGCCCAGCAGTGCGGCGACCGGCGTTTTCGATCTGCCGCTGCCGGACCTGTTGGCCGACGTTGATGTTATGGGATTGCCTGATGGCTCGTAAGGTTTGTCGAACCAGGGGTCGCTGCTCTTCTTTTTCGGCAGACTGCGTGCCGGTTGGCTCATCGACTCACCGCGTGTGCTACTGCGATCTTCACGTTTTTCACGCGGCAGCGATTCCCGGCCCGGACGGCTGGCAGCGATGCCGGGCACCTTGTCGATCTGCCGTTTGATCAACTTTTCGATTTCTACCAGATACTTTTCCTCTTCCGGCGAGACCAGCGAAATGGCCGTTCCGGAAGCGCCAGCGCGGCCTGTGCGGCCGATTCTGTGTACGTAATCTTCCGGTGCCGATGGTATTTCGTAGTTGATCACCATCGGTAACTGATCGATATCGAGGCCGCGGGCGGCAACGTCGGTTGCAATCAGCACAGCCACCTTGCCCTGCTTGAAGGCATCCAGTGCTTCCATGCGTTCCTTCTGGCTTTTGTCGCCGTGAATCGCATCTGCCACCAAGCCTTCTCGTTGCAGTTGTTTGGCCAGACGGCTCGCGGTGAGCTTGGTCTTGGTAAAGACAATGACCTGGGAAGCATCGCTGCCGCGCAGAATGTCGGTGAGTTG
>DIVE01000033.1:0-1292 GCA_002423265.1 Methylophilaceae bacterium UBA6140
AGCACCGCCATCTTCGGCCGCTTGCCGCCGGCAATGTAGGGCGCTGCGATATTTTCAGCCGGTTCGAAAGTCAGATGCGCATTCAATCCGGGGTCGTTGAGGTCGAGGATGCGGTCGTGCTCCTGCTCTGCGCAGAGCGGGTTATCCCGCAGGGATTGCATGTGGAAGGTGGTACTGGACCAGATCCGATGCAATTCCACGCGCGACTGTTCGAGTAGCGGCATGCCGTTGCAGGTGAACGCGAGTGTCGCATCTTCCGTCACGCGGCCCAGCAAATGCACGCATTGCGGCAATGCCGTCTCAAGTTCCGCCATGATGACGGCAGTGTCGCCGGCGCGCACCTGCAGCACAGCGCCAAGCTCCTCGCTGAAAAGAATCTCGGTTACATGACCCGGCATCGTGCCCAGGTCAACGTGGAACCCGCAACGTCCGGCAAAAGCCATTTCCGCCAGCGTGACGAACAGGCCGCCGTCGGAACGGTCGTGATAGGCCAGCAGTCGACCAGCGGCGTTGAGCTGCTGGACGACCTGGAAGAACCGTTTGAGCAACGCCGCATCATCCACATCCGGTGCAACATTGCCGGTGGCGCCATAGACCTGCGCCAGTGCGGAGCCGCCCATGCGGTTACGGCCACGGCCCAGATCAATCAAGATCAGCTGGCTATCGCCGAGATCGGTGCGCAGCTGGGGCGTCATGGTCAGCCGCGCATCCTGCACCGGCGCGAACGCCGACACCACCAGCGAGATCGGCGCAGTGACTGCCTTCTTGCTGCCGTTTTCCTCCCAGACCGACTTCATCGACATCGAATCCTTGCCGACCGGAATGCTGATACCGAGCTGCGGACACAATTCCATGCCAACCGCGCGCACGGTGTCGAACAAGGCGGCGTCCTCGCCGGGGTGCCCGGCCGGCGCCATCCAGTTGGCCGAAAGCTTGAGTTCGCCAAGGTCGGCAATCGATGCTGCAGCAATATTGGTGATGGCTTCGCCGATCGCCATGCGGCCGGAAGCCGGAGCGTCGATCAGCGCCAGAGGGGCCTTTTCGCCAATCGCAAAGGCCTCGCCGCGATAAGTCTCGAAACCAGCCAGGGTCACGGCGACATCCGCGACCGGTACCTGCCAGGGACCGACCATCTGATCGCGCGCGATCAAACCGGTTACAGTGCGATCGCCGATGGTAATGAGAAAGGTCTTGTCGGCGACCCCGGGCAATCGCAGCACGCGATGGGCCGCCTCTTCCAGATCGAGGCTGGCCGTGTCAAATGCCGGTAATTCACGTGTCTCGTGTCTGAC
>DIVE01000033.1:1324-23946 GCA_002423265.1 Methylophilaceae bacterium UBA6140
ACGGCGAACGGACAGCGCTCGCGTTCACAGATTTCAGCGAAACGAGGCATGTCTTGCTGCGCGATTGCCATGACATAGCGTTCCTGCGCTTCGTTACTCCAGAGTTCGCGCGGCGACATGCCAAGCTCTTCGTTGTGCACGTTGCGCAACTGGAAGCTGGCACCCACCCCGGCATCATTCACCAGCTCAGGGAACGCATTGGAAATACCGCCTGCACCGACGTCATGAATACTCAGAATCGGATTATGGTCACCGAGCTGCCAGCAGCGGTCGATCACTTCCTGCGCGCGACGTTCGAGCTCAGGATTGCCGCGTTGTACCGAATCGAAATCAAGATTTTCGGTATTAGCGCCGGTATCCATACTGGAAGCCGCACCGCCGCCGAGGCCGATCAGCATGGCCGGGCCACCCAGTTGCACCAGCGCCGCACCCGGCGGGATCGGATTCTTTCTGGAATGTTTTGCAGAGATATTGCCGACGCCGCCGGCCAGCATGATGGGCTTGTGATAGCCGCGCACCTCACCAGCCGATTCGATTTCCAGCGTGCGGAAATAACCGGCGATATTGGGGCGGCCGAATTCGTTGTTGTAGGCGGCACCGCCCAGAGGGCCATCCACCATGATCTGCAAGGCCGAGGCGACGCGCGAGGGTTTGCCGTAATCGCGCTCCCAAGGCTGCCTGAAACCGGGAATATTGAGGTTGGAAACAGAAAATCCGGTCAGGCCCGCCTTCGGCTTGGAGCCTGAGCCGGTCGCGCCCTCGTCGCGTATCTCGCCGCCGGCACCGGTCGCGGCACCGGCAAACGGTGAAATGGCAGTAGGGTGATTATGCGTTTCCACCTTCATGAGGAAATGCATGTCTTCTTCATTAAAGCCGTAACGGCCTTCGGCATCCGGGTAAAAACGCCGCGTGGGCGCACCGGCAACAATCGAAGCGTTGTCGGAATAGGCAACGACGGTCTTGCCGGGATGGAGCTTGTGTGTATTGCGTATCATCGCAAACAGCGACATGTCCTGCTTGACGCCGTCGATCACCCAATCCGCATTGAAAATCTTGTGGCGGCAATGTTCGGAATTGGCTTGCGCGAACATCATCAGCTCGACATCGGTGGGGTTGCGGCCCATACGGGTGAAATTTTCCAGCAGATAGTCGATCTCGTCTGTCGACAGTGCCAGCCCCATCGCGGCATTGGCAGCTTCAAGTGCAGCCCTGCCCCCGCTGATGACATCCACTGTGCTCAAGGGTGCCGGCTCGCCCTGGTGATAAAGACGCTCTGCATCGCCCGGCTCGCTGAATACCGCCTCGGTCATGCGATCATGTATCAGCGGTTTAAGCACCTGCACTTCTGCATCCGTCAGCGGTGCGTTATCTGCCGTGGTCACATAATAGGCAACCCCTCGTTCCAGCCTGTTGATTGATTCCAGACCGCAATGCCGGGCGATATCGGTTGCGCGCGACGACCATGGGGAAATCGTCCCCGGACGCGGCACGACCAGAAAGAACTGTCCGGCGGGCGTTTCTTCCTGCAGTTTGGGGCCGTAAGTGAGAATCTGCTGCAAGACCTTGCCGGCTTGCTCGCTCAGCGCTTGCTCGGACCAGCAAAAATGCCAGAACTCGGCGTAGAGATGCGTGACCCTGGGCACACCGGCTTTGAGGCCGGAGAGTATTTTTTCCAGACGAAACCGGGAGAGTGCTGCACTGCCACGCAGGCTGGACATATGAATATTGGACATGGGTTGGCGGGATATGAATGAGCGAATGGATAAAGCGCAATTTTACCAGAAACCCGCCTCGCTATCTGCCAACTTGGGCCTTCAGCCTCGCCATCGGACAAACCTGCTGAGGGCCGTGCAGAAACTTGCAGACAAAAAAAGACCCCCGAAGGGGTCTCAGGCCAACCGGAGGTTGATGAGGTCAGGGGTATTATCTGTGACCATGTCCGCGATGGTGGCCATGGCCGCGATGCTGATGATGATTGCGGCGGTCATCACGGTAATAGGACTTGTGCTTGTAATAGCTCTGAGGCGGTCCGTAATAATGATGATACACCGGCGGGCGATAGTAGAAATAAGCGGGCGGTGGCGCATAGTGATACACAGGCGGCGGACTGACGTAATAACCGGGTGAAGCAATGCTGAAACTCAACCCGTAGGAATCTCTGGCAAACGAGCTGGGCGCAAATGCAATCAGCGCAGCCAGCAGGGCAAAACGAATGGCTTTCATGGCATATCTCCTGATCTGGAAGATTGGACTTCCGACACTTGAGAAACGTCAGCCCTGTCTGACCGGTTTACATGAATTTCGAACCGGCCGTGAGAAAGAGATTCAACGACACGCGATTCAGTTGCCCAATGCGCCGAAAACCTTCTTCAGCAGACTGCTTGCCTGCCCCATCGGATTTTCTCGAATGGCCTTTTCCTCTGCTGCCATCATCAGATAAACGCCATCCAGTGTTTTTTGCGTGACGTATTCCTCGAGATTGGCCTGTTCTTTTTTCACCAGCCCGTATTTCATGCCGGTCTGCGCAAACTTGTTGTATTGCTGCGCGAGTTGCACGTCTTCGGTGGCTTTTTTGACAACAGGCAGGAATCTGGCCGCCATCGGTGCCGATGTGGTCTTTTTGAAATACTGGGTGGCGGCATCATCACCGCCGGTGAGAATGTTTTTTGCATCGGTGACGCTCATCTGCTTGACGGCATCGACCAGCAAGACCTTTGCTTCCGGCACCGCAGCCTCCGCCGCACGGTTCATTCTCAGCACCAGTTCGTCTGCCTGCTTGCCCATGCCAAGCACACGCATGGTTTTTTCCGCCTTCTTCAGGGTATCCGGCAGCGGGATCTTCACCTGCGGGTTGCCCATGAAACCATCCACCGCGCCCAGCTTGCCGACGGCTTTGCCGGCACCCTGAATCAGCGCCTCTTTCAAGCCGCCGGTTGCCTCGGCGTTGGAGATACTGCTAAGTTCCGTCGCAGCAATCGGGCTGCAAAAAACAGAGAGAAAGGCTATGGTCAGAACAGCAGGAAAGTGGCGCATGAGCGGCTCCAGGTAGCGGGATTGCATAAAACCAGTCTACCGAATGACTGACGTAATGCAATCCCCCGCTTTCAGAAACGAAAAATAATCAGCGTGCCTGCGACTTCACTTTCCAGATGTTTTCCGCATATTCGCCGATGGTGCGATCGCTGGAGAATTTGGCGATGCGCGCCACATTGAGAATCGCGCGGCGGCTCCATTCTTCCTGATTCTTGTAGAGCTCGCCGACTGCATCCTGCGTCGCCACATAGCTGGCATAGTCCGCCAACAGCATGTAGTGATCGCCGTTATGCAGCAGGTTGTCGAACACCTGACGGTAGCGGTCCGGCTGATCTACCGAGAAGAAACCGCTGTCTATCATGTCCAGCACCTCTTTCAGTTCAGGGTTGGCATGATAGTAATCCCAGGGGTTATAGCCGGCCGCTCTGGCCGCAGATACCTCCGGCGTGGTCAGGCCGAAAATGAAGATGTTGTCGTCACCGACCTCTTCCTTGATTTCGACGTTTGCCCCATCCAGCGTGCCTATGGTCAGCGCGCCGTTGAGCGCCATCTTCATGTTGCCGGTGCCTGAAGCCTCGGTGCCGGCTGTCGAAATCTGTTCGGACAGATCGCTACCGGGGAAGAGGATTTCTGCCGCCGAAACCTCGTAGTTGGGGTAGAACACCACCTTGAGCTTGCCATGCACCGCAGGATCTTCGTTGACCACTTCGGCGACGTCATTGATGAGATGAATGATGGTCTTCGCCATCCAGTAGCCCGGCGCCGCCTTGCCGCCGAAAATCACGGTACGTGGGGCCACGTCCGGCGCCCGGCCGCCGCGAATGCGGTTGTATAGCGTAATCACATGCAACAGGTTGAGCAGCTGACGCTTGTATTCGTGAATACGCTTGATCTGCACGTCGAACAGGCTGTTGGCATCGACCTGCACGCCAGTCAGCTTCTCGATTTTCTGCGCCAGACGCAGTTTGTTCTCATGCTTGACGCGACGGAATTCGTTACGGAAAGCCGCATCATCCGCCAGCGGCTCCAGGGCTTTCAACAGGCCGAGGTCTTTCTGGAAGCCATCGCCAATGCGGTTCCGGATCAGCTCCGTCAGACCGGGGTTACATTGATTGAGCCAGCGTCTGGGCGTAATGCCGTTGGTCACGTTGACGATCTTGCCCGGATAAATGCGATCGAAATCAGCAAACAAGGTCGTCTTCAGCAATTGGCTATGCAGGGCCGCAACGCCGTTGACCGTATGGCTGCCGACCACCGCCAGATGGGCCATCCGCACACGGCGGCCATGCGACTCGTCAATGATGGAAACCCGCGCCAGCAGATCGTTATCGCCGGGGAACTTGTGGTTCACCATATGCAAAAAATCATGATTGATCTGGTAGATGATCTGCATGTGACGCGGCAGCAGGCGCGTCATCAGCTCCACCGACCAGGTTTCCAGCGCCTCCGGCATCAGCGTGTGGTTGGTGTAGGCAAAAATTCTGACAACCAGATCCCAGGCCTGTTTCCATGGCAGATGATGGGTATCGACCAGCTGGTGCATCATTTCAGCGACTGCGATTGCCGGATGCGTGTCGTTCAGCTGGATCGCTACCTTGTCTGCCAGCTGATCCCAGCCTTTGTGGGTAGCCAGATAGCGGCGCAGAATATCCTGAATGGAAGCGGAAACGAAGAAATACTGCTGCTTGAGTCGCAGCTCCTTGCCGAGCACCGATGTATCGTTCGGATACAGCACTTTCGAGATATTTTCGGAAGAATTGCGTTCCTCAACCGCTTTCTCGTAATTGCCGTCATTGAAATGCTTGAGGTCAAACTCGCGTGCGGCCTTGGCGCTCCAAAGGCGCAAGTTGTTGACAGTTTCGGTGCCGTAACCCGGAATCGGCACATCGTAGGCCATGGCGACTACCGCCTCATGATCAACCCAATGGTACTCCTGGCTAGCCTCCATGCCCTTGTATTCCGGAAACTCGACTACACGCCCGTAGAACTTGACGATATACGTGCTCTCGGGCCGCTGAAATTCCCAGATATTGCCATAGCGCAACCAGTTGTCCGGCGTCTCGGCCTGTTGGCCGTTAACGATGGATTGACGGAACATACCGTACTCATAGCGGATGCCGTAACCGGTGCCCGGAATATCCATGGTTGCCATTGAGTCGAGGAAGCAGGCAGCCAATCTTCCCAGGCCGCCGTTACCAAGCGCCGCATCGGATTCGACCTCGACGATGCTTTCCAGATTCTGGCCGAGCGCATTGAGACCGTCGCGAACGTCTGACTCCATGCCCAGATTGAGTGCAGCATTGGAGAGCATGCGCCCGATCAGAAACTCCAGAGAAAGGTAATAGACCCGCTTCGGGTCTTTCTCGAAGTAAGCCTCCGAGGTCTGCACCCAGCGCTCGACGACGTGATCGCGTACCGTATTTGCCGCCGTGTTGTACCAGTCGCGTTGCGTGGCAACCGCCTTGGTCTTGAACGACGAATAGCGCAGATGATTTTCAAGCGCTTGAATAATCGGTGTATTTTCTGTCGATACGGCAGGCACCTTGTATTTCTTTGCAGGGCTTTTGGGCTTGGATTTCTCTGTGGTCATGATGGGCTTCTTTGAAAATCTGACTTTAGGTTCGCGTTGAGCGTAACGTGCGGCGATGTTTAGCTTGAACTTCAGTTCAATTATAGACTAGCAAGAAGCGTACTAAATATGAAATTTATGAAAAACCCGCCAGCCGGTGAAGGCAAGGCGGGGGTTTCAATACTGAATCAGAGTGCTGAATCAGCTCAGGCCAACAAGCTGTTCATGCGTTTGACGAAGCTGGCCGGATCATCCAGCTGACCGCCCTCGGCCAGCAACGCCTGATCGAACAACACATGCGTGAGATCATCGAAACGGACACCATCATCCTCGGCTTTCAACAATTGCAGAAGACGATGGCCCGGGTTGATTTCCAGCACAGGCTTACTGTCCGGCGTCTTCTGACCGGCGGCTTTCAGCAAGCGCTCAAGATTGCCGGAAAGATCATGTTCGCCCGCCACCAGACAGGCCGGTGATTCGGTCAGACGGTGGGTGACGCGCACTTCCTTCACTTTGTCGCCCAGCGTGGCCTGGATTTTTTCAGTGAGGGATTTGTATTCGTCCTCGACCTTCTTCTGCTCTTCCTTTTCCGCCTCGTCTTCCAGCTTGCCCAGATCGAGATCGCCCTTGGCCACGGATTGCAATGGCTTGCCGTCGAACTCGGTGAGACTGCCAAGCAGCCATTCGTCGACGCGGTCGGAGAGCAACAGCACCTCGATGCCTTTCTTGCGGAAGATTTCCAGGTGCGGGCTATGTTTCGCTGCGGCAAAGCTGTCGGCCGTGATGTAGTAAATCTTGTCCTGGCCTTCCTTCATGCGCTCGATATAGGCCTTGAGCGAAACCACCTGCTCTTCGTTATCAAGCTGCGTGGAGGCAAAGCGCAGCAGCCCGGCGATTTTGTCCTTGTTGGCAAAATCCTCACCCGGACCTTCCTTCAGCACGCGCCCGAACTCGTTCCAGAACTTGCTGTACTCCTCTGGCTGGTTTTCCGCCAGATCTTCCAGCAGTCCCAGCAGCTTTTTCACCGAACCGGCCTTGATGGCATCGATATCCTTGCTGTGCTGCAGAATCTCGCGCGAGACATTCAACGGCAGATCGGCGCTGTCGATGACGCCACGCACGAAGCGCAGATACTGCGGCATCAGCTTCTCGGCATCCTCCATGATGAACACACGCTTCACATACAGTTTGATGCCGTGACGGCGCTCGCGGTCATAAAGATCGAACGGCGCCTTGGCCGGGATGTAAAGCAACGAGATATATTCCTGCTTGCCCTCGACCCGGTTATGGCTCCAGGCCAGCGGATCCTCGAAATCGTGCGAAACGTGCTTGTAGAACTCCTTGTAGTCGTCCTCGCTGATCTCGCTCTTGGCTCTGGCCCACAGCGCGGAAGCCTTGTTCACCACTTCGTCCTCGTCGGTCGGCACCTGTTCGCCGTCCTTCCACTCGGATTTCTTCATGACGATGGGCAGCGTGATGTGGTCGGAATACTTGCGGATGATGGTCTTCAGTTTCCAATCATTAAGGAATTCATCCTCACCTTCGCGCAGATGCAGGATGATATCGGTGCCGCGTGTCGCCTTGTCGGCAGCAGACAGCGTGTAATCGCCCTCGCCGCTCGATTCCCACTGCACCGCTTCAATACTGCCGGCGCGGCGGGTGATCAAGGTCACCTTGTCGGCAATAATGAAAGAGGAATAGAAACCGACGCCGAATTGGCCGATCAGATTGGCGTCCTTGACCTGGTCGCCGCTGAGGGCATTGATGAATTCTTTGGTACCGGATCTGGCGATAGTGCCGATATTGTCGATGACTTCCTGACGGCTCATGCCGATGCCGTTGTCGGAAATGGTGACGGTGCGTGCAGCCTTGTCGAAACTGATGCGTATCTTCAGCTCACTATCGTTGCCGTAGAGGCTGTTGTCAGCCAGCGCCTCGAAACGCAGCTTGTCTGCCGCATCGGAGGCATTCGAAATCAGTTCGCGCAGCACGATCTCCTTGTTGCTGTAGAGCGAATGAATCATCAGGTGCAGCAGCTGCTTCACCTCGGCCTGAAAGCCCAGCGTTTGTTTTTCCTGTGTTTGTGCAGTCATTGTGTGGTCTCCCGGATTGATACGATCGAATGTTGTGCATATGCGGACCGCCTGATGGTTTTTCAAGAGCGGCAGCCCCGTTACAATTCATTTACACTTTCTCATGCAGCGGTATAATCTGGCACCATACAGGTGCAGCAAGGTTTCCGCTGTTTGTTCAAACCCGATTTGGTGCGGCTCATGAAAATGCAGATGCAACAACCCAGAATCGCGCCTCAGCATGAGGTGCAATCCCTGATCAACCAGCTCAACAGCGGCCAGGTGGCGCAAACGGAAAGCAACGCCAGGCGCATGATCGCGCAATACCCGCAAATGTTCGTGCTGTACAACGTGCTTGGCGTCGCCCTCGAAGGCCAGCGCAAATATGCGGAAGCGGCAGAAGTCTACCGCCAGGCCATCGGGCTGGATAACAAGATCGCCGAAATCCACTTCAATCTCGGGGTCGTGCTGGGCAATCTGGGCAGAACCGAAGAAGCGATACAAAGCTACCGCAAAGCAATCGCATTGAAGCCCGGCCTCGCCGTCGCCTGTTTCAACCTCGGCATCGCACTGCAGTCGCTCAACCGTTTGGAAGAAGCGATTGCCGCATATCGCAAGGCCATTTCCATTGAGCCGGGTTTTTATGAAGCCTATGGCAACCTGGGCGCGGTACTGCAAGTGCAGGGCCAACTGGAAGATGCTATCCAGAGCTACCGCAAGGCACTTGCCATCCACCCCGATGCGCGCGGCCATTTCAATCTCGGCACCGCGCTGCGCAACCACGGGCTGCTGCAGGACGCAATCCAGAGTTTCCGCAATGCGCTGGCCATCAACCCCGATTATGCCGAGGCGCATAGCAATCTTGGCGAATCGCTCTGGCATCAAGGCAAACTCAACGAGGCAGTGGCACATTTCAACCAGGCGCTGGCGATCGATCCCGCCAACCCGAGCGCCAACTACAATCTCGGCGTGTTCCTCTACGACAACGGCGAACTGGAGCGTGCCATACCGCATTTCGAAACATCGCAATTCGACGACTGGCGCGAACGCACACTCTACTGTCTGTACAAGACCGGACGTTATGAAGAGTTCCGGGCCAGATTGCAGGCAGCCATCGAAGCCAACAGCAGCTCACCGCTATTGGCGACGCTGTCGACCCATTACGCGCTCAATTTCGGCGAGGCGGACAGCTATAACTTCTGCAAGCATCCGCTCGATTTCGTTTATCACGGCAAAATCGAGGAGCTGGCACAACCCAACAGCCTGCTGTTGAAGCAGCTTCTGCACGATATCAACGAGGTAGAATCCAGCGGGCGCGTGCAAAATCGCATGCAGAGCCGACTGCACAATGGGGTCCAATCCTCTGGCAATCTGTTCAAGCGGCCCGAGGCGTCATTCAGAAAACTCGCCAGTCTGATCGCCGATACCGTGCGCCGCTATTACCACACCTACAAACATGAGGATTGCGCCTTTATCCGCGAATTTCCGAAGGAGATCGAATTCAGCAGTTCATGGTATGTAAGAATGCGTCAAGGCGGTCATCTCGGTTCGCACATCCACGAGGAAGGCTGGATCAGCGGTGCCGTCTATCTGGCAATTCCGCCAAAAGTCCTGAACCAGGAGGAAGGCTGTATCGAGCTCAGCGTCCATGGCGACAACTACCCGCAAAAGCATCAGAACTTTCCGCGCAAATTGGTCGCCCCTGCGGTCGGCGATGTCTGCTTTTTCCCTTCATCCGTGTTCCACCGCACCATACCGTTCAGCGCCGATGAAGAGCGCATCTGCGTCGCCTTTGACGTCAAACCGATACGGGAAAAAGCTGCGCGCAGCATCACCGCCGTGGCGGGGGCCTGGTTCAGCCTGATTTATGCAGAAATTACGGAACTCCTGATCATTCCTCTCTACTACTTTGCCTGAGACAAAACAAAGACTTGCCAAAGCTATTGAATTAAACCTTTAATAAGCAGATGATAAAGGTTGCAATCTTTTTAAATTCAGAGGAACCAGAGTGAAAACCCCCGCTTACATCGTCGCCGCCGTATTGATGCTTGCCCCCTATGCACTCCCGCAACAGGCCGCTGCGCATTTGGAAGAAACCGAAGAATCGGTGATGTTCGAGGAACTCGATGAGCCTTGCACGCCGGATGAAGTCAACCTCGAAATCCATGTCGAAAATGAAGTCACTTTTGTCTCGGGCGGTATCGGCTTCTGCGAATCNNCGCGAAAGCTTCCTCGCCGGCGTGCCGGTTCAGATCACCGACAGCAAAGGCAGCCTGGCCGTCGACACCATTACAAAAGGCCCTCTGCTATTGGCAAAAATGCCGGCAGGCCGATACGTCATCACGGCTACTTACGATGGTATCGTCAAGACACACCATCTGCGCATCGACAACAAGCATCAGCGTGTCGTGTTTTCCTGGCGCACGCAATACTAAAGAATTGCAGCGGATTCTGTTACACCTGCGTCTGCTATAACTGATCGAGCCGGTTCAGCAGCGTCATTGCGTGGCTGCTGACCGCCTCGCGCTCGACCTCGCTCATACGTTCAACGTTTCTTGCCATCAGCGCGGTTCTTGGGTTATGGGTGAAACTGTCGTAATGCCTGATCAGAAAATTCCAGTAAAGCACCGTATAGGGACAGGCATCTTCGCCGCTTCTGAGTTCCGGTCTGTAGCGGCATCCTGAGCAGTAATTGCTCATGCGCTTGATATAGGCACCGCTCGCCACATAGGGCTTGCTGGTGAAGCGGCCGCCGTTGGCGTACAACGCCATGCCGGCCGTGTTTGGCAATTCCACCCATTCCACCGCATCGACATAAACGGCCAGGTACCAGGCCTCGACCTCACGCGGGGCGATTTCCGCCAGCAGGCCGAACAAGCCTGTCACCATCAGTCGCTGGATATGATGCGCATAGCCGTATTCCAGCGTCTGCCCGATGGTCTGCCGCAGGCAGTTCATTTGCGTATCGCCTGTCCAGAACCATCCCGGCAGAGCACGCTGATGGTGATAATGGTTGGCTTCTGCCAAGGTGGGCATGTCCAGCCAATAGACGCCGCGTATGAATTCGCGCCAGCCCAGTATCTGCCGGATAAAACCTTCCACGCTGGCAAGCGGCAACCGGCGTTGATGCCAGGCTTGTTCTGCCGCCGCAATCACCTCACGCGGATTCAGCAGCTTGAGATTGAGCGATGACGCCAGCAGCGAATGCCACAGAAACGGCGCTTCGCCCTGCCACATTGCATCCTGATGCGGGCCGAAGCCGGCCAGCTTGTGAGCGATGAATTGATCGAGAAAGCCCAATGCCTGTTCGCGTGTCACCGGCCAGCAAAAGTGCCTCAGAGAACCGGGATGACCTGCAAAATGCTGTTCGACATCGGCCAGAACCGCTTGCGTAATGTGATCAATGTCTGATTGCGGCAAAGGCGGCACCGCCTGCGGACCCTGCTTGCCGAAGGATTGCCGGTTGTCGGCGTCGTAATTCCAGGCGCCACCTGCAGGGGCTGCGCCGTCCATCAGCACATCATGCTGCCTGCGCATGTTGCGGTAGAAGAACTCCATACGCAACGAACGGCTGTTGCCGGCCCAGCGCTTGAACTCCGCCTTGCTGCACAGGAAATGGTCGTCGTCCCGTATGACCAGCGGCACTCCCGCCTCGGCAGCGCAAGCTTTCAAGGTCTGCTCCACGCGGTATTCACCCGGCTCACAAACGATGATGCGCTGCGGTCTGAGCATGGCGATCTGCGCGGCCCAGGCCGCATCAAGCGTAGGATAGCCATGTTCGCCGAGTTGCAGATAGATCAGTGGCATGCCATGGGCACGCAACCATTCGGCATGGTGCCGCATCGCAGACAGGAACAGCGCGATACGCGCCTTGTGGCTCCAGACATGAGTCGCTTCACCTGCCGCTTCCACCATCAATATGCGATCAAGGGCCGGGTCAAAATCCAGAAGCGCCGGATTGTCACGGTTGAGCTGATCGCCAAGAATAATAACCAGATGACGGCAACTCATGGGGTGATCTCCGGCTTCGGCTCAGCGTCTTGCCCGGTTTGTTTCCGGGCAAGCCTGCGGCAGGCATCGGAACAGTATTTCACCTGATCCCAGTTTTTTGCCCAGGATTTGCGCCAGCTCATTTCTCTCCCGCAACAGTGGCAGAGTTTGCCTGGCAAGTAGGATTTGTTGCCCTTGAATCGATTGGATGTGGTCATGCCGGCTAACTCGCTCGAACGAGTCAGGCAGACCGGTGTTTCTGCAGGAGGTTCAGTACCAATGCCGCAGCGGCCATGCCGAAAGGCGCAGTGACGCAGACGGAAGAGCCATAACCGGCGCAATTGAGGCCGGTGATGGCAGTGTCCTCGACATCGCAATGCCGGCTTTTCGGTCTGTGCACCGGCTCGTCGGAATAAATGCAGGGAATGCCGAATCTGCCCTTTTCGCTTTTGGGAAAGCCATGATCGCGGCGTAGTTGATTGCGCACCTTGGCCAATAAGCGGTCGCCGCTGGTATTGGCCAGGTCTGCCGTCGAAACTCTGGTCGGATCCAGCCTGCCGCCGGCGCCGCCGGTCATCACCAAGGGCTGCTTATGCGCGCGACACCACGCGGCGATGGCAATCTTGGCCCTGGCGTCGTCAATCGCATCGAGCACCACATCCTGCCCTTTGCCGAGCAACGTCGCCGTATTTTCCGGTGTCACGAAGTCTTCGATCACATCCACCACACAACGCGGATTGATCGCCTGTATGCGCGTCGCCATCGCCGTCACCTTGGCCTTGCCGAATTCGCCATCGAAAGCGTGCAGCTGGCGATTGACGTTGGATTCGGCAATATGGTCGAGATCAATCAGCGTGATACGGCCGACTGCATTGCGCGCCAGCGCTTCGGCCGCCCATGAACCGACTCCGCCGATGCCGATGACGGCGACGTGTGCAGCGCGAAAAGCTTGCAGCGCCGCATCGCCGTACAAACGGGAAACGCCGCCGAAGCGGCGCTCGAAATCCATATTGTCAGCGCTCATGTTTCCAGCACGACAAATGCGGCAGCCAGCGCTTTCTCGTCGCTGATGGAAAGATGCATGTAGCGGATACCCTTGCTGTCGAGCAGCAACTGCAGTTCCGGCGCGATATCAAGCACCGGCTTGCCGAGATCGTCATGAGTGACGCCGATATTCTGAAAGCTCGCCGGGCCGCGCAAGCCGGTACCGAGTGCCTTGGCAAAAGCCTCCTTGGCGGCAAAGCGTTTGGCGAGAAAACGCGCCGGTGTGTTCGACTGCATGTAAGACTGCCATTCCGCCTCGTTCAGGATGCGTTCGGCAAAACTGTTGCCGAAACGCGCAAAGGAGTCCTCGATGCGCGAAACTTCAACGATATCGGTGCCGATGCCGAAAATCATCTGGCTGCTGCCATCATCAGTGATTTCATTTCGCGGATGGCGTATTCCCAGCCGACGAACAGCGCATGCGCAACGATGGCATGGCCGATATTCAGCTCTTCCATGCCCGGAATCGCAGCGATCCCATGCACGTTATGAATGTTGAGACCATGCCCCGCATTCACCACCAGACCAACTTCCTGCGCGTATCTTGCCGCATGACGTATGCGCTCCAGTTCATGCAGCTGCACGCTGCCGGCAGTGTCCGCAAAATGGCCGGTATGGATTTCGATCACCGGCGCGCCGACCTCGCGTGCCGCATCGATTTGAGCAATATCCGGCGCGATAAAGAGCGAAACACGGATACCTGCATCAGCCAGACGGTCGCAGATTTCAGCAATCCTGTCCTGATTACTCACCACATCAAGCCCGCCTTCAGTCGTCCGTTCCTCGCGTTTTTCGGGCACCAGGCAGACATCCTGCGGCAAGACCTTGAGCGCGATATCGACCATCTCTTCCGTTGCCGCCATCTCCAGGTTCATTTTGGTCTGTAACAGGGGGCGCAAGGCGTAGACATCGGCATCCTGAATATGGCGGCGGTCTTCGCGCAAATGGATGGTGATGCTGTCCGCGCCCGCTTCCTCGGCGCGCAATGCCGCCTGTACCACGCTGGGATATTGTGTGCCGCGCGCCTGCCTGAGCGTGGCGACGTGGTCGATATTGACACCGAGTTTGATCATAACTGTTGTAAATCCATCAATAGTTGCCGGGTATGCAGCGGTTTTTCGCCCAGATAGTAGCCCAGCAACACGCGCATCAGTTGCTTGCTCTGCTGCTGGGTCTGCACTTCACCATACTCATCGCGGCCCATATCCAGCAAAGTCTTGCCGGATAATTGTACTCCGTTTTGCTGCCGGCCCTCGCTCTGCAAACTGCAGGCACCGCGCTCCGGAATATAAAAATAGGATAGCTCAGGCACGACAGGGGCGCCCTCTTCATCATGCGCCAGCGGCACGGCATACCCCATCTCCTGCAACAACTTCAGTTCGAACCTGCGCAGGGTGATCGCCGTATCCTGGCTTCCGGCCTGGCTTGCGGAAAGTGCCCGCAGGGTCCGGGCATAATAATCAAACAAGGCCTCGTGCGCATCTTCACGCGGTAGCAGGCGCAGTAGCAGCTCGTTCATGTAGAAGCCGCACATCAGGGCCTGCCCTTGCAGCAGCAACAGTCCCTCGCCCCACTCCAGGCTATGCAGATTACGCAATTCGTTTTTGCCCGACCAGGCGGCAATCAGTGGCTGAAAGGATTGCAGCATGCCTCGCATGGCAGATCTGGGTCGCCGGGCACCCTTGGCAACCGCTGCCACGCGGCCGAAATCGCGCGAAAACAGTTCAACCACCAGACTGGTTTCCTTGAACGGATAGGTATGCAGCACGAAGACCGGTTGATTATCCTGTCGATTGATATTACTGACAGCCATGAATTACGCTTGAAAATGTGAGGCCTTATTTTAACTGAAGCGTTCGCGCACAAGAGAAACCTTTAATGCTTTTCCAATGTCAGTCAGTTATCCACCATGAATTGAAAGAAAACAAGCCATTGATCCAGTTACGCTTTATTGCCAGTACATTTGCCTGCAGTCTGCTTTTCAGCGGTAATGCCCATGCAGGCTGTGAAAGCCGGTTCTCATTCTACGAATTGGCCTGCAATCGTATTAATGACATTTGGGATAACGGTTCTCACGACCTTTACCTGCCCATGTATACCTATCACCTGCGTTTTGCTTATGACGATGACAAGATCGATTCATTCCGGGAATTTACCTGGGGTCTGGGCTATGGACGCAGCCGTTATAACGAATCCGGCAATTGGGAAGGCATTTATCTGATGGCCCTCTCGGACTCGCACAGCAAGGTGCAACCCATTGTCGGATATGGACATCAATGGATGTGGGGCGATCGCCACAGGATGCATGGTGGTATTGGCTATACCGCATTTCTGACTTCACGCGCAGATATCGCCAACAACATCCCTATCCCGGGAATCCTGCCCATCGCCTCCATCAACTATGACAGATTTGCGCTGAATACCGCCTACCTGCCCGGCGGTAAGGGCAATGGCAATATTCTGTTCTTCTGGTCCAGATTCGGTTTCTGAGCGGGCGGCGTCAATAGCCCAGCGACTTCAGTGCCCGCTCATCATCAGCCCAGCCGCCCTTGACCTTGACCCAGACTTCGAGCCAGACCTTGCCGTCGAACAGCTTTTCCATGTCCTGCCGGGCTTCGGTCGATATCTGCTTCAGCTTTTCCCCGCCCTTGCCGATCAGCATCGGTTTCTGGCTTGCCTTGTCAACAATGATAGCGGCATGAATGCGGCGCAGTTTGCCTTCCTGCTCGAACTTTTCGATCTCGACGGCAACCCCATAGGGCACCTCGTCGCCGAGAAAGCGGAAGACTTTTTCCCGCAGCAGCTCTGCCGCCAGAAAACGCTCGCTCTTGTCGGTCAGCTCGTCTTCGCCGTAAATGGCGGGCTGTACCGGAAGATATTGGCGGATTGCCGCCATCAGCTCATCGAGATAAAGATTCTTTTTAGCGCTGACCGGCACGATGGCAGCGAACGGGAACTCCGTATCGAAATCCTGAATCAACGGCAGCAGATTGCCCTTGTCGCCCATCAGGTCAGCCTTGTTGACCACCAGAATCACCGGCTTGTCCCTGGGCAGCAACTTCAACACCAGCCGGTCGGCTTCGCCCAGATGCATGGGTTCGATGACAAACAGCACCACGTCCACTTCAGTCAGCACCTGGGTAACAGTCTTGTTCAGTGACTTGTTTAGTGCATTGAGGTGTTTTTGCTGAAAACCCGGCGTATCGACGAACAGATACTGGGTGTCATCCGTCGTGTGGATACCGAGCAGGCGGTGGCGGGTGGTCTGTGCCTTGCGCGATGTGATACTGAGCTTGAGCCCGAGTATGTGGTTGAGCAAGGTAGATTTGCCGACATTCGGGCGGCCGACAATGGCGACCGTACCGCAGCGGAAATCTTCCGGGCGATTGGTGTTATTGGACATTCATGACCTTTTTGTATGCGAGCTCGGCCGCCTGCTGCTCGGCTGCGCGGCGGCTGGTGCCTTCGCCGTTGGTGGAAATATTCAGCCTGGCGATATGGCACTCGACGCGAAAAGTCTGACAGTGCGCTTCGCCTTCGGTTGCCAGCACCTTGTATTCGGGCAGATCGACCTTGCGGCTCTGCAAATATTCCTGCAGCATCGATTTGGGGTCCTTGCCGATGGATTTTGGATTCAGCTTCTCCAGTAGCGGCGTGAACAGGCGGATCACCATCTGTTCTGCCGCCTCGAAGCCGCCATCGAGATAGGCTGCACCGACCATCGCCTCGAGCGCATCCGCCAGCACAGAAGGACGGCGCCAGCCCCCGCTTTTCAGCTCGCCCTCACCCAGCCGCAGGTGTTCGCCGAGGCCGAGGCTGCTGGCGATCTCGCACAAGGTCGGCTCCTTCACCAGTTGCGCGCGCATGCGGCTCAAATCGCCCTCGCTCAATTTCGGGAAGCGCTGAAAGAGCTGATGCGCGATGATGAAGTTGAGTACGCCGTCGCCAAGAAATTCCAGGCGCTCATTATTCTGGCTGCCGTGACTGCGATGGGTCAACGCTTGCTGCAACAGCGACTGGTTCTTGAACTGATAACCAATCTGCCTTTCCAGACCATGCGCTTGCATCAGGCTTCGCTTCTCCGCTGCAATCTATTCATCATTCGAAGCGTAGAAATCCAGCAAGGCGCTGACATTGCCGACCAGCGGCACCACGACCTGATACTCGACCTCGATCACCGTACCGTTCGCACCCTGCGAAATCACCAGGTCTCCGGCGTTGATGCTGGTCACGTTGTCGATATCGGAATTTTTCTGAAATGTCAGAAAAATGTCCTTGGACGTCATTTCCTTGAAATTGGGCTGGCTGGCGATATTGGCAATCACCTTTTTCACTGACATGTATTCGAGATACGCCGGCGTCAGCTTGATGCCAATGACGGCAAAAAAAACGATAGCCGCTACCGTCAGCACCAAACCGATAAATGTCATACCCTGCTGTTTGCGCATGATGAGCCCCTTAATCAATGCTGTTGCCGATGCGGCCGAAATTGTCGAAATTCCACCAGATCAGAAACGCCTTGCCGACCAGGTTGTCCTCCGGCACAAAGCCCCAGAAACGGCTGTCCTTGCTGTTGTCACGATTATCACCCATCGCGAAATAATGTCCAGCGGGCACCTCGACTTCACCGTCAATGGCGAGACTGTTGTCTTCAATCAGCACATCGTGGCGGACTTCGCCCAGCTGCTCCTGATAGTGTTTGGCCATCACCATGTTCAAACCTGGCGCGACATACTGGTAATCGCCAACCAGCGTGAGCTCTACCGGCTCGCCGTTGACGAACAACTGTTTGTTGCGATATGCGATTTTGTCACCAGGTACGCCGATGACGCGCTTGATATAGTCGATCGAAGGATCCGGCGGATAGTGAAAAACAAACACATCCCCGCGCTCAGGTTTGCCGACCTCGATGAAGGTATTGTTGAGAATGGGCACACGCAGGCCGTAGGTGAATTTGTTGACCAGAATGAAATCGCCCGCCAGCAGGGTCGGCATCATCGAACCGGAGGGAATCTTGAACGGCTCGACCACGAAAGAGCGGATCAGGAACACGGCCAGAATCACCGGAAAAAAGCTTCTGGAATATTCGACCAGAACGGGATCGGCGCTGCCGGCGGCACGCTTCTTCCGCCAGAACAGACTATCCAGCGCCCAGATGAACCCGGTGATCGCGAGAATAACCAACATGAACAGTGCAAACATCATCGAGCCCTACCTCACTTATTTATCTTCGACCTTGAGAATCGCCAGGAACGCTTCCTGCGGGATTTCCACATTGCCCACCTGCTTCATGCGTTTCTTGCCTTCCTTCTGCTTCTCCAGCAGTTTCTTCTTGCGCGTAATGTCGCCGCCGTAACACTTGGCCAGCACATTCTTGCGCATGGCCTTCACCGTCTCACGCGCGATGATATTGGCGCCGATGGCTGCCTGCACGGCGACGTCGAACATCTGGCGCGGAATCAGCTCCCGCATCTTGCTGCAAAGCTGGCGACCACGATAAATACTGTTGGCACGGTGCACGATCAACGACAGTGCATCCACCTTTTCGCCATTCACCATGATATCGAGTTTTACCAGATCGGCGGCGCGGAATTCGAGAAACTCATAATCCATCGAAGCATAACCGCGCGACACCGATTTCAGCTTGTCAAAGAAATCCAGCACCACTTCGTTCAACGGCAATTCATAGGTCAGCATGACCTGACGGCCCATGTACTGCATGTTGCGCTGGATACCGCGCTTGTTATTGCATAGCGTCATCACCGGGCCGACATAATCCTGCGGCATCAGCAAGTTGACCTTGATCACGGGCTCGCGTATTTCTTCAATGCGCGAGAGTTCCGGCAGGCGCGACGGATTCTCGATCTGCTGCACTTCGCCGTTCTTCAGCAGCAACTCATAGACCACGGTCGGCGCCGTGGTGATGAGATCCATGTCGTACTCGCGCTCCAGCCGCTCCTGCACGATTTCCATGTGCAACAGGCCGAGAAAGCCGCAGCGGAATCCAAAGCCCAATGCCGTCGAGTTTTCCGGCTCGAACTGCAGCGAAGCATCATTCAGGCGCAGCTTCTCCAGTGCCGTGCGCAAGGCTTCGAACTGGTTGGATTCGACCGGATAAAGCCCTGCAAACACCTGCGGCTGCACTTCCTTGAAACCGGGCAGCGCTGCTGCTGCAGGATTGGCATCCAGTGTCACCGTATCGCCGACCTTGGCACTGGTCAGCTCCTTGATACCGGCGATGATGAAACCCACCTCGCCGGCGGAAAGCAATTCGCGCGGCTGGGATTTGGGCGTGAAGACGCCGACCTGCTCGCACAGATGCACGGCTCTGGTCGCCATCATGCGAATCTTGTCCTTGGGTCGCAGGACGCCATCGACCACGCGCACCAGCATCACCACGCCGACATAGTTATCGAACCAGGAATCGATAATCAACGCTTTCAGCGGTGCATCCACCTTGCCTTTGGGCGGCGGCACCTTGGCCACCACTGCTTCCAGCACGTCGCGCACACCCTCGCCGGTCTTGGCCGAGCAGCGCACCGCATCGCTCGCTTCAATACCGATGACATCCTCGATTTCCTGAATCACGCGATCCGGGTCAGCGGATGGCAGGTCAATCTTGTTCAGTACCGCCGTCACTTCGACACCGAGATCAATCGCCGTGTAACAGTTGGCAACGCTTTGCGCTTCCACGCCCTGCGAGGCATCGACCACCAGCAACGCACCCTCACAGGCGGAAAGCGAGCGGCTCACCTCATAGGAAAAGTCGACATGCCCGGGCGTGTCGATCAGGTTGAGCTGATAGATCTCGCCATCCAGTGACTTGTAACGCAGCGCGGCGGTCTGCGCCTTGATGGTGATGCCGCGCTCACGCTCCAGATCCATCGAATCCAGCACTTGCGACTCCATTTCACGGTCGGTCAGGCCGCCGCAGAGCTGAATAATGCGGTCGGCGAGCGTGGATTTGCCGTGATCGATGTGAGCGATGATGGAGAAATTGCGGATATTTTTCATAGGGCGCTGTCAGTGAGACCGGGGTAAAACCAACAAGAAGGGCGCCTAGGCGCCCTTCTTGTCAATTGGCTGTTCGAATGCCTTGATTTTACAGCATTAGCCGGTTCAACGCATCATCGGCACTACTTTGCCGCACCGATCTTGACCGGCACATACAAGGTGTTTTCACCGCGCAGCACCAGCAGGGCAACGGTCTTGCCGACCGCAATCGTCGCCAGCTGCTTGTCGAACTGTTCAAGACTCTGCACCTCCGTGTTGTTCAGCCCGAGGAGGATGTCGCCGCGACGGATGCCGGCCTGCGCCGCCGGAGGTTGCGAATCGACCACCAGCAAGCCGTTCTTGCCGTTGATTTTCTTCTTCTGCTGCGGCGTCAGATCACGCAGTATCAAACCCAGGCGATTGACCTCGGTCTTGGCTGGCGCCTTGCTGCTGGCAACGACTTCATCCTTCTCGGTCGGCATCTCGCCCAACGCGATACTGAGTGTTTTCGAACCGCCCTTGCGCAGAATCTCCACCGGCACCTGCTTGCCGGGCTTGGTAGCGCCGACGATTCTCGGCAGGTCGGACGAGGTTGAAATCGGTTTGCCGTCGAACCTGAGGATGACATCGCCCGCTTCGAGTCCGCCCTTTTCTGCCGGACTGCCCTTCTCGACATTGGAAACCAGCGCGCCGTTAGTGTTCTTCATGCCAAACGATTCTGCCAGCTCCTTGTTGATTTCCTGGATGCCGATACCGAGCCAGCCTCGTGTGACCTTGCCGCTCGCCCGCAACTGATCGGAGATATCCATCGCCACATCAATCGGTATCGCGAATGAAAGACCCATATAGCCGCCGGTGCGGCTGTAGATCTGCGAATTGATACCGACCACTTCGCCCTTTAGATTGAACAGCGGGCCGCCCGAATTTCCCGGGTTGATCGCAACGTCAGTCTGAATGAAAGGCACGAAATTCTCCTGCGGCAAGGCACGACCCTTGGCACTGACCACACCCGCGGTCAACGTGCTTTCAAGGCCGAACGGCGAACCGATGGCCACCACCCACTCGCCGACCTTGAGGTTTTCGGGGTTGCCGAGCGTGACCTTGGGCAGACCATTGGCGTCGATCTTGAGCAATGCGACATCGGTACGCGCGTCCGCGCCGATGATTTTGGCAGTGAACTCACGCTTGTCGTTGAGCTTCACCACAACCTCTTCGGCATTTCTGATGACGTGCGCGTTAGTCAGGATATAACCGTCGCTGCTGATGATGAAACCGGAGCCCAGCGATTGCGACTTGTACTCCTGCTGCGGCGCGCCTTGCCCGGGCGCGCCGGGCATGGGAATACCGAAACGGCGGAAAAACTCGCTCAAGGCTTCGTCGTTCGGCATGCCGCCGAATGGGGAAGTGTTGGCCTGCATTACCTGGGTGATGCTGATATTGACGACCGCCGGGCCTTGTTTTTCAGCCAGCCCGGTAAAATCCGGAAGCTGATAACCAGCCGCGTTGCCGGCATATGCCGGATTGCCGAAAATGGCAAAGCAGAATGCAAAAATCGCAAACACTTTTCTGATCATTTACTCACCTCGTTCACATTTGAAATGGATGGCCGCACCATCATCCACACGCAGGATGACAGGCTGATGACCGGGATTGAAACTCTGTCCGGCGGCACGGCCCTTGAGCCACAGAAGACCGAGCACGAGTCCGGTCGCAGCGCCGGTCAGCGCATAGACATCCTTGCTCACAGCACCGGCATCTGCGGGTAGCAACGCCATTCCGAGCAAGGCTCCAAGCAGCAAAGCCGCCAGCGGAATGCCGTAGATCAACATCGAGCTTTTCAGCATTGCATGCTCCTCGACACCCACAATCACGTGGTCGCCGATCCTGGCGCCGATCTGGTTGCCTGCCTTGAATACACTCTTGTGATTGAACAGCTTGCCCCACAGCGAGATGCCGCAACCGCGGGTCTTGCCGCACAAACCGCACGGGCTTTTGCGGACGATTTCCAGCATCGCTTCGTCATTCCTGACGTCAACGACGACTGCGTGTTCTTCAATCATAACGGCCGGCTTTTATTTCTTGAAATTGACGGAATTGGCGATCTGCAGCACGGTGGCCTGCGGAACCTCACCGACCGCCACGATCTGATAGCCCGAACTCACATGTGCATAGAAGTTGGTTGGGCCTGACATGGTGTGTCCAATCCGGGGCCGCATGCCCTTGGCCAGCGGCTCGATAAACAAGGACACTGAAGACAGGCCGTCGGAAAAAATCAGCTGATTGACCGCAACCGGCTTGCCGGGAACCTTGCGCTTGATATGGTCAATCTGCTTGTAACCGCTGGGCAGCGGACCCAGCTTCCAATCGCCGTTCCCGCTCACCACGCTGGAAGGCATCTCATCTTCCATGACATAAGGCTTCATCGGATCGACCTTGGGCTTGAACCAGTCCATATCGTTGATATTGAGCAGGTTCAATTGACTGAAAGCGATCTGCTCAATCGCCTCGTTATCCTGATCCAATGTGGTTGCCTTCAATAACAGGCCATATTCCTTGTCCGTCAGCAACTTGTAGCTGTAGCGGTAGGCATCGCGCGCTTCCAGCAATACAATCACGCCCTCGCGCCCGGCAACGCGTTCCTGACCGGAAACGCGCGCGTGATAACTCAGTTTGACCGCATCCAGATTGACCGGCAACAAGGCCGGAAACAGATTCTTGCCGCGGCGCTTCTCGATCACGACCTTTTCGTTTCTCGGGCTGAAAATGACGATGTCGCTGCCCTGGCTCAAGACCTCGCGCGGCAGGCCGTCCAACATGACGACACGCGAGTATTCGCCCTGGCCGGAGTTCATGTGGGTGATCTCGATTGAGCGGCTATTCTCGCCCGATTGATAGATAAAAATACCTTTGTAGCTCAAATC
>DIVE01000007.1:0-11386 GCA_002423265.1 Methylophilaceae bacterium UBA6140
CTTTCGGTTTTGCGCAGGTTGGATATCTGCGCTTCCAGCTCGTTGACCAGTTTTTCCACTTGCCTGCGGGCTTTCTCCCAGGCAATGCCGGCATCGCGCTTTTTCAATAGCCAGAGTTGGCCGTGGGCGTGTTTGAGCGCATCCTGCAATTGGTGGTATTGCTGCGTGACAACGGCCTGCGACTCAAGCCGGGTGATCTGTTTATCCATTTCCTGACGGATATCTTCGACGCGCGTCAGATTTTCGCGCGTATCGCGCAGCCTCAACTCGGTTTCGCGCCGGCGCTCCTTGTATTTGGAAATCCCTGCCGCCTCTTCAAGAAACACCCGCAGCTCTTCCGGCCTGGCCTCGACGATACGGGAAATGGTGTTCTGCCCGATGATGGCGTAGGCCCGCCCGCCGAGACCGGTACCGAGAAACAGATCGGCCACATCGCGGCGTCTTACCGGCGTGTTGTTGATGTAATAACTGGAACCCTTGTCGCGCTCGATCACGCGCTTGACGGAAATCTCGGCATATTGCGACCATTCGCCGCTGGCGCCGCCCAGGCTGTTGTCGAAGATCAGCTCGACACTGGCGCGTGAGATCGCCTTGCGATTGGCCGAACCATTGAAAATGACGTCCTGCATGGAGTCGCCGCGCATCTCGCGGGCCGAGGATTCGCCCAGCACCCAGCGTATGGATTCCATGACGTTGGATTTACCGCAACCATTGGGGCCGACAACACCGACACGCTGACCGCTGAGGTGCAAGGTGGTGGCATCCACAAAGGATTTGAAGCCGGCAAGTTTGAGGTGGGTCAGGCGCAATTGTCGAAGCTTCTTTCGGCTGGCGTCATGGTTGCTGGAACGTCTGGTTTATTGTCTGTGTCTGTATAATGTCGATTTCGACCATGAGTAGATTTATACGGTAGCCATTATGTCCAGTCAACCCAGCAAGACCCTTGAAACCTTCGACAACCCGAAACCCGAGCGCGATTTTCATATTCACATGGAAATCCCGGAGTTTACTTGCCTCTGCCCGAAAACCGGACAACCCGATTTCGCTGTGCTGTATTTCGATTACATTCCCGATCAGAAGTGTGTCGAACTCAAGAGCCTGAAGCTTTACATGTGGTCTTTCCGCGATGAAGGCTGTTTTCACGAAGCCGTCACCAACCGCATTCTGGATGACCTGGTGGCGGCCACGCAGCCGAAATTCATGCGTCTGACCGCCAAGTTTTATGTGCGTGGCGGCGTCTTTACCAATGTCGTCGCCGAGCATCGCAAACCCGGCTGGCAACCTTTGCCCAGAGTAGATCTGACCCAGTTCGAGGCGCAATCCAACACCCGCGGCTGAGCGCGGGCTTGAATCACGTCACCAAGCAAATTGATTTGAAATCCTCTTCGCACGCCAACCCTATGTGGTCATTCATCCGGGCCAATCTCGCTTACATGCTAAGCGGCAGATTGCGCTCGAAAAGAGGCTACCAGCCGGTTGCCGGCCATCACATACCTGCCGATTTTGCCTGCATCGGTGTTGCCACAGCCGGGGATTCTGCAATCGACGCCTATGTGATTCAGCAACTCAAGGCCTTGGGTGTCTGCCAGGTCAGGCTGGATTTCACCTATGGCGATGCCGGCAATCATGTCGGACGTTTTTTGCAGTCGCTTTGCGATGAGGGCTTGAGCGTGATGCTGCATCTGGTGCAGCCGTTCGAGGCTGCCCGCAAAATGCACGCGCCTGATGCGCAACAGCAATGGCAGGAATTTGTCGCCGACACACTGGCTCGTTACGGAGATCGTATCGAGTTGCTGGAGATCGGCTCCACCATCAACCGCAAACGCTGGGCCGGTTACACGCTGCAAACATTTCTGACCGCCTGGGGTCTGGCGCATAACGAGGCGCGCACCAGAAAGATCAGGCTGGCCGGGCCCAATATCACGGATTTCGAACCGCCCTACAACATCGGCATACTGTCGATTCTGAAAAGCCGCGGGCAATTGCCCGACATTCACACCGACAACCTTTTTTCCGAACGTTGCACCGAGCCGGAGCGCGACGATCACAAGATTCTCGGTCACCGTCTCGCCCCGCTCGGCGGCTTCAGACTGGTGAAGAAAGCCTTTGTGCTACAGGAAATCGGCCAGCACTTTGGCGTGCCGCAACTGCACTCACCGGCCGCTTTCTGGACTTTGCCGCGCATACACCGGCTGTTACCGGAAGGCGAGCAGAAACAGGCGGATTATCTGGCGCGCTACATGCTTTTGTGCGCTGCCTCCGGCGCGTTGCAACGTGCCGGCTGGGGGCCGCTGATCTGCCACCGCGAGGGTTTGATTGACGATGGTGTTGAGGACTACCCGAAGCTGGAGCGCATTACCCATTACGCCAGCGTGCTGGGAACTGAGTTCAGACTACGCCCCGCCTTCAACGCCTACAAAACCTTTGCCGGGTTGATTCCAGACAGTTATTACGAAGCCTGCCTGGATGATGCCAACGGTCTTGAAGTCCATGCTTTCAGCAATCAGGATCGGCTGATACACGCGGCATGGACCATCAATGGCCGCGCTGCCGCTTTGCGCGATATTTACAACAGCGCCGACCTGCAGGCCGCGGTGTGCATTTCGCGCGATGGCGAGCGTCTGGCGCAAGCCCCCGATTTTGTCACCGAATCGCCGGTTTATCTTTGCTGGCCCAAAGGCAGGTCTGTAGAAGTCAATAAGAGCGCCGGCCTGATCCGCGATCTTGCCATCCACGCGCATGCCGGCAAACGCCACTTTTTTTATCGCGAAGGCGAATGGCGCGGCGCCATGCTTGCCGGCAACCTTGATGCGTTCGAGTTGCTGAAAACCGCACTGAATCCGGACAAAATCGAAGCCCCGCGCCGCGATGCCATTCTACGCAGGGCGCGCAACGCCATCTGGACCATCCCCGACCCGCGTGATCCAGCCAAGAAACTCGTCATCAAGCAACCGGTTCGCATGCATCTGCACAAAAAACTGCTCGATCGTTTCAAGCCATCCAAGGGCCTGCGTAGCTGGAACGGCGCTTGCGAACTGCTGCGGAGGGGCGTTGAGACGGCCCGTCCGGTCGCTTATCTGGAAAAGGTCGGAGATGCATCGCTAACGCAGAATTACTACATTTGTGAATACGTGGAAGCGGATTTTTCCGCACGGGAGATATTTTCAGCCTTCGCCAGGGGTGAGAAAAGCTATCAAGGCATCAGCGACGAAGACATGTATACCCAGCTGGCTGAATATCTGCTGACCATGCACGGGCGCGGCGTGTTTTTCAGGGATCTTTCCGGCGGCAACATTCTGGTCAGCAAAGGCAACGACGGCCGCCTCGACTTCTCGCTGATCGACACTGCGCGCGCCCATTTCTACCAGCGTGGCACCGTGTTGCCCAAACGCATTTCCGACCTCACGCGTATCTGCAACAAGCTGCACGCCGAAGGCCGCAACCGTTTCATGCAAATCTACATGGATAGACTGGGCAAGCCTTTCAGTCTGCGCTGGCAGCTGCCGTTCCATATCTACAACGCCAAGGTGGTCATCAAGCGCGCGCTCAAGGGCAAAGCCATCAAGCGCCTGTTCAAGCGCTGATTTTGCTGCCGGCTAGTGGCTGGCACCCTCCGCGCCGATGCCGGTCTGCGAACGGATGAATTGCGCAACATAAGCGCGACGCTCTGCTTGCGCCCTCTCCGATCTGTCTGTCACCGAAAACAGCCAGATACTGCCGAAAGCAACCGTGACGCTGAACAGCGCCGGGTTCGAATACGGCACGATAGCCTGCTCAAAACCCATCACCTGCACCCAGACCGCAGGGCTCATGACCACCATTGCCACAGCCACCAGCAAGCCCAGGCTGCCGCCCCACACTGCGCCGCGTGTCGTCATGCCGCTCCAGGACATGGAGAGCAATAACACGGGGAATGTGGCGGAAGCCGCTATGGTGAATGCCAATCCGACCATGAAGGCGATGTTCTGATGCTGGAATACGATGCCAAGCAATATCGCCAGCAAGCCGAGCGCAATAGTCGCATAGCGCGAAACCCGCACCTCCTGCCGGTCGGTGGCGTGGCGGTTGATGACATTGGCGTAGAGATCGTGCGAAATCGAAGCTGCGCCTGCCAGCGTCAGACCGGCAACCACGGCCAGAATGGTGGCGAAAGCCACCGCTGAAATGAATCCGAGAAAAAGATCGCCGCCGAGGGCATGCGCAAGATGTACAGCCGGCATATTGTCACCGCCGCGCATGCTGCCATCGGCGTTGAAGTAAGCCGGGTTGCCGAGAATAAAGGCAATCGCCCCCATGCCGATAATGAATGTCAGGATATAGAAATAGCCGATAAAACCGGTCGCGTAAAACACCGATTTGCGCGCCTCTTTCGCGTCCGGCACGGTAAAGAATCGCATGAGGATATGCGGCAGACCGGCCGTACCGAACATCAAGGCGATGCCAAGCGAAATCGCGCTGACCGGGTCGGAGACGAGGCCGCCCACAGTCATGATGCCGACTCCCTTCGGATGTTTGTCGATCGCACTTTGAAACAGGGTTTCGAAACTGAAACCGGACAGCCACATCACGCCCGCCGCCATGAAACTGGCGCCGCTCAGCAACATCACGGCCTTGATGATCTGCACCCAGGTTGTCGCCAGCATGCCGCCGAAGGTGACGTAGGCGATGATCAGCACCCCGACGATCAACAACGCGCCCTCGAAACTGATGCCGAACAGGGTCTGAATCAAGGCGCCAGCGCCGACCATCTGTGCGATCAGATAAAGCAGCACGATCGCAATACCGGCCACCGCAGAGAACACGCGAATCGGCGTCTGCTGAAAGCGATAAGCGGCGACATCGGCGAACGTGTAGCGCCCGAGGTTGCGCAGGCGTTCCGACATCAGAAACATGATCACCGGCCAGCCGACCAGAAAACCGATGGCGTAGATCAGACCGTCATAACCACGCGTATAAACCAGCGCCGTGATACCGAGAAACGAAGCCGCGGACATGTAATCTCCGGCGATTGCCAGTCCGTTCTGAAAGCCGGTGATGCCGCCATTGGCGGTATAAAAACTTTTGGCCGTACTGGTCCGTTTCGCCGCCCAATAGGTAATGTAGAGCGTGGCGCCGACAAACAGCAGGAACATCAGGATAGACGACGCGCTGACCGGATTGCCGGCATCCTCCGCACAAGCAAGACCCGGCAGCAGCAGAGATGCGCCGATCAGGCGCCGGCTCATTCGACAGCCCTTCTGATTGTATTGGTCAGCACATCAAAATGCTGGTTGGCCTTGCGCACATAAATCCCGGTCAGCACGAACGCCAGCAGAATGATGCCGACACCGAGCGGAAAGCCGATGGTGATGACGCTACCCCATACCACGGTACTGAAAAATTCCGGCACAAACGCCACCAGCAGAATAAAACCGAAATAGGCCAGCATCATGATGCCGGTTAGCACGCTGGCCAACAGCCGGCGCTCTCTCACCAGGGCGTGATATTCGGGCAAGGCTTTGATTTTTTCAACATATTCGGGTGTCATCAGCGCTCCTTCTGAATCAGGCCGATTATACGCAGAGTGGCGCTGATGTTGGATGTGAAAGAATTTCGTTGACAATTCATCGCGGGCTCTTTAAGATTGCGCCTCTTTTCGGGGGTATAGCTCAGCTGGGAGAGCGCTTGCATGGCATGCAAGAGGTCAGCGGTTCGATCCCGCTTACCTCCACCAGTAAAAATCACAGAAATTTGTTGTGATTTCTGCTTAAGAAAAGCCGAGTTTTGTAGTAAAATGTTGTTCGTTAAAAGTTCATAGGTCCCCATCGTCTAGAGGCCTAGGACACCTCCCTTTCACGGAGGCGACCGGGGTTCGAATCCCCGTGGGGACGCCAAAATAAAACAGCCACCGTAAGGTGGCTTTTTTGTTGCTGCCGTCACTTGCTGCGCCGTATGAATGGATTGAAAATGTCACTTGACTGTATTTCCATATTTATGGAAATATAAAAATATGAACACAAACCAAGCCGTCATCACTCTTTCCTGTCTTGCGCAGGAAGCACGTCTGAAAATCTTCAGGTTATTGGTACAAACCAGCCCTGCCGGGCTCGCCGCAGGTGAAATCGCGAGCCGGCTGGATATGCCGCACAGCACGCTCTCTTTTCACTTGAAAGAGCTGTCGCATGCCGGGCTGGTGAAATCAGAGCAATCGGGGCGTTTCGTCTACTACTCGACAGATTTCAGCACCATGAATGCTCTGATGGCCTTTCTTACAGAAAACTGTTGTGGCGGCGAACAAAGCTGCTGCCTGCCGGAGAAACACTCATGAAACGCATGCATGTCCATGTTTCCGTCGATGATCTGAACAAGAGCATCACTTTCTACAATCATCTTTTCGGTGCGACTCCGACGGTGGTGAAGCCGGATTATGCGAAATGGATGCTGGATGACCCGCGCGTCAATTTCGCCATCAGTCAGCGTGGCAGCAAACCGGGGCTGGATCATCTGGGGATACAGGTGGATAACGACGATGAGCTGAAAGAAATCGAACAGCGCCTGCATGCCGCCGACCTCAGTCTGGTGACGCAGGCAGGCACCACCTGTTGTTATGCGAAATCCAATAAACACTGGGTACAGGACCCTTCCGGCATCGCCTGGGAAAGCTACCACACGCTGGAAAGCGCTCCGACCTTTAACGATACTGCAGAGCCTCATGCAGATCATGCCTGTTGTGCGCCGGCTGCTGAAACCATCGCATTCATCGCGCGCAAAACCGGCGGTTGCAAATGACCTCCAGCCCGAAAATCAGCGCATTTGAACGCAATCTGAGCTGGTGGGTGCTGGGTTGTATTGCCGTCGGCATCAGCCTCGGCAAGCTTGTGCCGCAGGTATTCCAGGACATCAGCCGCTTGCAGATCGCCGAGGTGAATCTGGTAGTCGCAGTGCTGATCTGGCTGATGATCACGCCGATGCTGCTTAAGGTGGATTTCTCACGCATGGGCGAGGTGGCGCAACATGGCAAAGGCATAGGCGTCACGCTGCTGGTGAACTGGCTGGTGAAGCCTTTCTCGATGGCGCTGCTGGCATGGCTGTTCATCCGCCACCTGTTCGCACCCTGGCTGCCGCCGGAACAGATCGACAGTTATATTGCCGGCCTCATTCTGCTGGCCGCCGCACCATGTACGGCAATGGTGTTCGTCTGGAGCAACCTTTGTAACGGCGATGCGAAATTCACCTTATCGCAAGTGGCGATCAACGACGTCATCATGCTGTTTGCCTTTGCGCCCATCGTCGCCCTGCTGCTCGGGCTTTCCAGCATCACAGTGCCCTGGGACACATTGGCGCTCTCAGTGCTGTTGTTCATCGTGGTACCGGTCGTCATCAGCCAGCTCTGGCGTAAACATCTGCATGGCAATCCGGCAAGATTGAATGCCACGCTCTCGCGCATTCAGCCGGTTTCCATCGGTGCGCTGCTGGTGACGCTGGTGCTGCTGTTCGCCTTTCAGGGCGAGCAGATCATTGCGCAGCCGCTGATCATCCTGCTCCTGGCCGTACCCATTCTGATTCAGGTCTATTTCAACTCCGGGCTGGCCTATCTGCTTAACCGTAAACTGGGGGTGGCGCATTGCGCAGCCGGGCCATCGGCACTGATTGGCGCTTCCAACTTCTTCGAACTGGCGGTCGCCACCGCGATCGCGCTGTTCGGTTTCAATTCCGGCGCAGCGCTTGCCACCGTGGTTGGCGTGCTGATTGAAGTGCCGGTGATGCTAACGGTCGTCAATATCGTCAACCGCTCCAAACCCTGGTACGAAAAAAGAAAGGATATGGCTTGAACGTTCTGTTTTTATGCACCGGCAACTCCTGCCGCTCGATTCTGGCCGAGGCCACTTTCAACGCACTGGCACCGCAGGGTTGGCATGCCATCAGCGCAGGCAGCCAGCCCACAGGCACGGTGCATCCGCGCTCGCTGGCCCTGCTTGCACGTGAGGGAATTTCCACCCAAGGCTATCAAAGCAAATCCTGGCACGATCTTGCGGTTACACCGGATATCGTTATCACCGTCTGCGGCAGCGCCGCAGGTGAAACCTGCCCCGCTTATCTGGGGCAAGCCATACGTGCGCATTGGGGCGTCGACGACCCGGCAAAGGCGACCGGCAGCGATGCAGAAATCGACGCGGCGTTCATGCAGGCCTATCGCAAGCTGCGCGAGCGTATCGAGGCTTTGCTGGCCTTACCGCTTGACCGGCTGGCAAACGACAAAGCGCTGCTTGCACAGGCGCTGATCGAAATCGGCAAGCGTTAAGTCAACGAGACCAGCGCCAAGAAAATCAGCGGGAAATGGAAATGCCGAGCCGTATCTGACTGTCGCGTTTCCTGTCGTATTCAAGCAAGGTTTCGCCATAGCCTGAAAATAGCTGCAGGTGTACGAAGCTGCCGGTGCGGGCGAATATCTTTTCGCTGATTGGGTAGGACAAATCGATCTGGCCGGTGACATGGTCCGCCGTTCCCTGCCGGTAAAGTCCTTCCACCACCAAGCCATCCTCACGGCCATAGCGGGCTATCCAGTCGACATAACCGCGATAGCGCTGGATATCGCGGTTGTCGGATTTGTCGAGATAATGATAGATCTTCGGCATGAAGGACAACCGTTTGCCATCGGCAAAGTCATAATGCCACGCCGGTTTCAGGTATGCGATATCGACCGAGCGCGAGTCCTCGTCGCTGCGCCCATTGGATTCATGCTCGAGGCCGATGCGCCACTCGTCCGGCATGAAGCGGCTGCCGTTACCCGCCCACTCGTAGAACAATCCCGGCCGGTAGCTGGTATCGCGGAACGGGCTGGAATCCTCGCCCATATCCCAGAGTGAAGTCTGGGTATAGGTAAAGTACAGATTGCTCAGCAACGGCGAATAACGGCCAAAAATGCCCTCGGGGTCAAACAGCCGGTATTTGAAGCTGATCTGGAATCGGGCATCCGTGTCGCGGTCCGAAGTGTTGCCGATCAGAAAATAACTGGCTTCGTGCGCCGCCAGCGCAGGCTGCTCGCCCGGCTTGGCAAGGACGATGGTCGGGGCGTGGACTTCCGGCGGCGGACAGGGCTCGCAATAAATCACGGCCGTCTCCACCTCCTCATGCCTGCTGCGCCCGTTCGCCGCCATCAACAGAAAGCGGTTGGACGGCAGATCAACCAGGTTCGCCGTCACCACGCCGCTGTAATGCTTACCGGCAAGCGCACGGTAACTGCGCCGATGCGGGTTGTTATCCGGCACCTCCCCGCTTTGCTGCAACACAATATCCTCTGACGCAGCATCATCGCGCAGACGCAGTTGTAGCGTCTCCGGCCAATCGGCGTCCTCAGGGCGGACAATCTCCAGCAGCAACGGCTGGCCGGGCTCGATATCGGTCGTCTTGCTGATGACCAGCCAATCTGCCGCATGTGCGTTCGTGCAAAAAACAATGGCCGCCAGAGTGACGGCCATGCGCGATATTTGAATCATCATGGTTTCAGCTTTCCGTATGTTTGCCCGGCGCGACCAAAACGCAGCGACAGCGGGAAAATTCGAGATGAATATCAGGCTTGCGGCTATTTATTGCCGCGGCAACGCATAGACCAGAATCTGGTCGCCCTGCTTGTAGCCAAAAATCGAGCTGCCTCCGGCTGCCACGGCAATGTATTGCACGCCGTCGATCGCGTAACTGATCGGCGGCGCGTTAACGCCAGCCTCGGCAACCGTCTGCCATAACAGTTTGCCCTCAGCGGCATCGTAGGCATTGAAGTTGCCGTTGCCCTCGCCCATGAATACCAGGCCGCCCGCAGTTGCCAGCACGCCGCCGACCAGCGGTTGTGCGGTTTTCTGTTGCCAGCGGATTTTGCCGTCCTTCAGACTGATTGCGCTCAACAGGCCCCAGCGCGGTTCATCCATAGGCTCGGAGGCGGCATAGCGCAGCGGCGATGCCCCGTCCTTGCCCGGAGTTTCATGCAGGGTGTAGCGGATCGGTGCGTGTATGGCGGCGACGAATACCTGCTGCCCGGCCTGATCGACCGCGACCGGTGACCAGTTGGCGCCGCCCAGAATGCCGGGAAATATGCGCGTACCTTCTTTGGTCGCCTTGGCAAACAGGTTTTCCTGCGGAACAAAAGGCTCGGACTTGAACAAAAGCTTGCCGCTTGCTCTGTCGTGGACGTAAAACCAGCCGGTCTTGCCCGCCTGACCGACGGCAGCAACGGCACGGCCTTCGTGCTGCACATCGAACAACACTGGCGGGCTTGCCACGTCGTAGCCCCACAGATCGTGCGGCACCTGCTGGTAATACCAGCGCAGCTTGCCGCTGTCGGCATCGACCGCGATCAGGGAGACCGTGTAGAGATTATCACCGGGACGCGAGATGTCGTTCATCTGCGGCGAGGGGTTGCCGGTCCCGAAGTAGAGCAGATTCAAAGCAGGGTCGATCGCCGGCGTGCTCCAGACTGAGCCGCCACCGTAGCGCGCGGCATCCGGATATTTTGGCAGATCAGCCTTTTCCGCAACGATATCGCGATGGAGAGGCATGCCGTCGGCAGTGGTTTCGGCAAAAGCGCCCTCCCACCCCTGTTCCGGGATGCTGTCGAACTGCCAGACCTTGTCGCCGTTGCTGACATCATAGGCGGCAAGAAAACCCGGACGGCCATAACGGCCGGTCACGCCAATCACGGCGCCCAGCGGCGCATCGACGGCCGGGTTATCGATATGGAGGCCGTAACCGACGCCGGTCACTCCGATCATCACCTTGTTTTTGTAAACAATCGGCGCCATCGCCATGCCGATGCCGGTACCACCGGTGACCTTGGCGCTGCTGTTGGGGTCGTTGCGGTTCAATTCGGTTTGCGTCTCGGTGCGCACATTGGCTTCAACCACGTTGACATCCCACAACACTTTGCCGTCTCGTGCGTCAAGCGCGATCAGCCTTGCATCCACCGTGCCAATGAACACCCTGCCGCCGCTCACTGCGACGCCACGGTTTGCCGGCCCGCAGCAAAGCTTCCAGTCCGGCCTGCGCTGATGCTCATAGCGCCAGAGCTGCCGCCCGTTTTTGGCATCGAGCGCAACCACGTGGTTGAACGGCAAGGAAACGTACATGACGCCATCAACGACGATAGGCGTTGCCTGAAACGTCATTTTCACGCCGCTGCTGTACTGCCAGGCCAATGCCAGTTGATGAACGTTGTCGCGGTTGATGCGGGTTGATGGCGAAAAGCGCTGGTTGCTGTAATCGCGGCCATAAACCGGCCATTCGCCTTTGGATGCCCGGCTTGCTACCGGGTCTGCCGTTTGCTGACCTCCGCCCTGCAGCATCGCACACCCGCCGAGCAGAGTCAGAAGTCCCGTCAGGGCGAGGCTACGTAGCAGTGCAAGTAAATTCATGATGT
>DIVE01000007.1:11451-15406 GCA_002423265.1 Methylophilaceae bacterium UBA6140
GAAATAAAAATTAAATAGAACTTTATGAATAATATTTGCATCATATCTGTGGTAAATTTGAATGAGAACACATCCATTCAAAAAGCATCTGCGGAGACACGACATGAGCGCCACAGCCGAAAAGTATAAAGACGCATTTCCTATACGCACCGTATCGGCACTAACCGGCATCAACCCGATCACCCTGCGCACCTGGGAGCGCCGCTATCACCTGATCGAGCCGGTACGCACGCCCAAAGGTCACCGGCTCTACACCAAGGAACATATCGCCATGCTGAACCGCGTGGTGGAATTGCTGGAGCGCGGCATCCCGATCAGCCGCATCACCTACGCAAAGATTACCGAAGACTTTGCCAGCGCTGCCACCCAGGAGCAATTGTTCTGGCAGCGCATGATCAAGCGCATGACGGATGCCGTCAGCAGATTTGACGAGAGCGTGGTGGAGAGCACATACAACGAAGCAATGTCGCTTTACCCGATAGAAACCGTGACGCAGAATCTTCTGCTGCCCATGCTGGAAATGCTTGGAAAACGCTGGGAATCGGGCGAAGGCACCATCGCCGAAGAACATTTTTTCGGTGTTTACCTGCGCAACAAACTTGGCGCCAGATTCCACCACAAGAAACGTCTGGAAAACGCCCCGGCATTCATCACTGCCTGCATTCCCGGAGAGCGTCACGAGATCGGCCTGTTGCTGTTCGCCCTCAGTGCCTATGATCACGGTTATCGCTGCATTCTGCTTGGAGTAGACATTCCGCTAATAGAGCTGGCCCGTGCCGTCACTCAATCGGGGGCCGGCGGCATCGTGCTCTCGGCCTCGCTGATTCAAGATAGTTCAAACTTCGAACGGGAGCTGAAAGCACTGGTCGACAGCACTCCGGTGCCGATTTTCGTCGGCGGCTTTGCATCACTGATAAACAGGGACTTGATCGAAAAGGCAGGTGCAATTTCGCTCGGTACCGATTTTGATGCCAGCTTCGACAAAATCGTCGAAACCGGCAAAAAACGCCAGCTCAAGAAACCTCAAGGCAACAAGCAGCAAGATAAAAAGCAACAAGTCAATAAACCGTCATAAAAGACAAGGATAGAATCAATATGCAAGTCACAAGCCTGGCAATCAATTGGGCGGAACGCGGCCTGGTACCCGATTACGCATTGCGCGCCGGCATTCGCCGCCTGCTGGAAAAACGGTTGCAGGAAATCTCCGCCGCCGATTGCGGGGTCGCCGCCGCAATCGAAACAGACTTTATTGCCGCCATGCGCGAAGCGCCCATCGCGCTAGTACCTGAACTCGCCAACGAACAGCATTACGAGTTACCGGCCGATTTTTTCCGGCACTGCCTGGGCCAACATCGCAAGTACAGTTCCTGCTACTGGGATGCATCCACCCGCACGCTGGATGAAGCAGAAGACCTGGCACTGAAACAGACCTGCGAACACGCAACACTCGAAAACGGTCAGAAAATACTGGAGCTGGGTTGCGGCTGGGGCTCGCTGACCCTATGGATGGCCGGACATTACCCAGACAGCCGCATCACCGCCGTTTCCAATTCCAGCTCCCAGCGCGAGTACATTCTGACAGAAGCCGCTGGACGCGGCCTCTCCAACATTGAAGTCATCACCTGCGACATGAACCGCTTCGAGGCGCCTGCTCAATATGACCGAATTGTTTCGGTCGAGATGTTCGAGCACATGCGCAACTATCGTGTGCTCTATGGCAAGGTGCATGATTGGCTGCTGCCCGGCGGGCGCTTCTTCAAGCACATCTTCGTGCATCGGTTGACGCCATACGCCTTTGAAGCCCTGAGCGATGACGACTGGATGAGCCGCTTCTTCTTCTCCGGCGGCATGATGCCGAGCGACGACCTGCCGCTGCGCTTTCAGGAAAACCTCAAGTTGCTGAATCTGTGGCGCTGGGACGGCACCCACTACGAAAAAACCGCCAACGCCTGGCTGGCAAACATGGATGCCCGCGCAGACGAAATACGGCCCATTCTGGAACAGACCTACGGCGCCGATGCCGCCGACATGTGGCGTATGCGCTGGCGTATCTTCTACATGTCCTGCGCCGAGCTGTTCGGCTACAACAAGGGACAGGAATGGTGGGTCACGCACTATCTGTTCGAACGCCCGGCCTCTTGACGCGATCGCATGCGTAACAGCATTTTCAATTTTGCCGGATTCCAGCTCGGCTGGTTCGCTTGTGTACTCGGCGCCGCCAATGGCATGCCGTGGCTCGGGCCCGTGCTTGCCGTGCCTATTCTGGGCTGGCATCTGTCGCAAGCATCGGCGCCCGCAATTGAGCTGAAACTGATACTGACCACTGCCGTAGTCGGCAGCTTGTTCGACCAGTCATTGCTCAGCCTCGGCTGGATTCAATATCCGCAGGGCAGTTGGCCGGTTTGGCTGCTGCCGTTGTGGATGACCACGCTGTGGGCGCTGTTCAGCTCGACGCTCAACGTGAGTCTGCGCTGGATGCGCGGCAGGACGGCACTGGCCATCGTTTTCGGCGCCATCGGCGGGCCGCTGGCCTATCTTGCCGGCGAGAAACTCGGAGCGATGCAGCTCGTTGCGCAACCGCATGCGCTGCTTGCGCTTGCCAGTGGCTGGGCCATGGCCATGTTCTGGTTGTTGCGGTTTGCCGGACACCACGATGGCTATGCAAAAAAAGATTTCGATGAGGGCAGGCAACATGTTTGATTGGCAGATCTACCTGAACGGCCTGTGGCTGATGCTGGGCTTCGGATTCGCAGGCTGGCTCTACAGTCTCGTCAAGCATAATGTGACCGTAGTCGACAGCATGTGGAGCCTGTTCTTTTTGTTGGCGACAGCGAGTTATATTTTCTCTGAAAATGGTTTAACAGACAGAAATATCATATTGATTATAATGATTAGTATATGGTCAATACGCCTGTCTGCGTATCTCGCCTGGCGCAACCGCGGGCCGCACGAAGACCATCGCTATCAGGCCATACGCCGCAACAACGAACCATATTTCCGCTTCAAGAGTCTCTATATTGTGTTCGGTTTGCAGGCCGTGCTGGCCTGGGTGATTTCTCTGCCGCTGCTCGGCATCGCCGGTTCGCCGGCACCACTCAACTGGCTGGATTATCTGGGAATGGCCGCCTGGCTCGCCGGCTTTGTCTGGGAATCGGTCGCCGACCGGCAGCTTGCTCGGTTCAAGGCCGAGCCCACCAACCACGGCCGTGTGCTTGACCGCGGGCTCTGGCGCTATTGCCGCCACCCCAACTATTTCGGCGAATGCCTTCTCTGGTGGGGCTTTTATCTGATGGCGCTCGGCGCCGGTGCCTGGTGGAGCATCATCGGCCCGTTGCTGATGACGTTGCTGCTACTGAAAGTGAGCGGTGTTGCGCTGCTGGAAAAGGATATCGGAGAACGCCGCCCGGATTATGCGAGCTATATCCGGCGCACCAATGCATTCATTCCCGGCAAACCCGCGAACAAGGAGGAATAAGCCCATGCGTCTGATCTCACGCCTGGCGGCAATCATTCTTGCAGCAAGCTTCGCCAGCACCGCTGGCGCCAGCGAGTGGCCTTTTACCGCGTATCTCGATGGCAAGGAGATCGGGCAGCACCGCTTCGCAATCGCTGAGAACAACGGCTTTCTGCAACTGACCAGTGAAGCCGATTTCACCGTCAAGGTGCTATTCATCAACGCTTATCAATACCAGCACAGGGCGGTCGAACTCTGGCAGGACGACTGCCTGCACAGTCTGGAAGCCAGCACCCGCGAAAACCGCGATCTTTCGAAGGTGCAAGGTAAAAGGATGGAAGGCGAATTCCGGGTAGAGGGGCCCAAAGGTCAGCTGCAATTGCCCGCATGTGCCATGACTTTCGCCTACTGGAACCCGAAGATGCTGCAGCAGGACAAGCTGCTCAACCCGCAGACCGGAGAGTGGCTGGATGTCAGCATCATGAAACTGGGCCGCGAAAG
>DIVE01000007.1:15470-19174 GCA_002423265.1 Methylophilaceae bacterium UBA6140
AAATTACGTTGAGGTTGCTTGCATGAAAAAACTGTTGAATTCCGCACTGGTCAGCCTGTGCACCTTGCTGGGTGGTTGCGCCAGCAATGGTTTGCCACCCGTCGCCGCCGTACCGCAGGTCGATCTGCAACGTTTCATGGGTGACTGGTACGTCATTGCCTGCATTCCCACAGCGATTGAAACCCAGGCCTATAACGCCATTGAATCCTACCGGTTGGATAGCGACGGCACCATAGATACCACCTTCACCTTCTACAAGGGCGGTTTCGACGGCCCGTTCAAGCGTTACAATCCGCGCGGGTTCGTGGTCGAGAACAGCGGTAACGCCATATGGGGCATGCAGTTCATCTGGCCGGTCAAGGCCGACTTCCGCATCGCGTATCTGGCACCGGACTATTCCAGCACGGTAATCGCCCGTAATGCCCGCGATTACGTCTGGATCATGGCCCGCACGCCAACCATCAGCGACGCGCATTACGAAGAACTGACGCGGTTCGTCGAATCGCTGGGCTACGACACTGCCAAGCTGCGTAAGGTACCGCAACAATGGGATGCCGCCTCATGACAAGACCGCTGCACAAACGCCTGTTGCGCTGGCTGGACAGCAGCGTAGCAACCGAGGGCAGCCCGGATGCGGCGGTCAATCGCATCGATTGGCTGCGTGCGTTGCCTTTCTTCGCGTTGCATCTCGCCTGTTTTGCAGTGATCTGGGTCGGCTGGAGCTGGTTTGCCGTTCTCTTTGCGCTGGCGATCTACGGGCTCAGAATGTTCGCCATTACTGCCTTCTATCACCGCTATTTTTCGCATAAGGCTTTCCGCACCTCACGGCCGTTGCAATTCATCTTCGCGCTTGCCGGTTCCACCGCCGTACAGCGCGGGCCGCTGTGGTGGGCCTCGCAACACCGCCATCACCACGTCAATTCCGACCGTCATGAAGATGCCCATTCGCCGGTGCAGCATGGCTTCATTTGGAGCCATCTGGGCTGGTTCCTGTCAGATGCCCATTTCTCCACACGCACAGAACGGGTAAAGGAACTGGCAGAATTTCCCGAGCTGCGCTTCCTCGACCGCTTCGATGTCGTCGTCCCCGCCCTGTTCGCACTCGCCATCTTCGGGTTGGGCGAGTGGCTGGCACTCGCAGCACCGGGCCTGGAGACCAACGGCTGGCAACTGCTGGTCTGGGGTTTCGCCATTTCCACCGTGCTGCTCTATCACGCCACTTTCAGCGTCAACTCGCTCGCGCATGCCTGGGGCAGCCGCCGTTACGAAACGCGCGACCATAGCCGCAACAACTTGCTGATTGCGCTGCTGACACTGGGCGAAGGCTGGCATAACAACCACCACCACTATCCGGGTTCTGCGCATCAGGGCTTTTACTGGTGGGAAATCGACATCACCTGGTACGGTCTCAAGCTACTGGCTGCCTGCGGCCTGATCTGGGATTTGAAGACTGTACCTGCCAGCGTCAGGGAGTCCCGTCGTCGCCATGTGAAAGAAATGCCATGAAAATCGCCATCATAGGCAGCGGAATTGCCGGCAACACCATTGCCTATCACCTGCACAAAGCTCACGACATCACTGTGTTCGAGTCAGGTAGCCATATCGGCGGCCACACGCACACGCACGACATCGAGCTGGGCGGAAAGCAATATGCCGTCGATACCGGCTTTATCGTTTTCAACGACCGCACCTACCACAACTTCATCGCCCTGCTGGACGAGCTCGGCGTCGAATGGCAACCCAGCCACATGAGCTTCAGCGTGCATTGCGAGAAAACCGGTTTCGAATACAACGGCACCACGCTCAATTCATTATTCGCACAGCGCCGCAACTTCCTGCGCCCTTCGTTCTACCGCATGATCAGCGAGATCATGCGCTTCAACAAGACTGCGCCGGAGCTGCTCGAGGACGGCCCGGAAATCCGTCTGGGCGATTATCTGGCGCAACAGCAATACAGCCAGAACTTCATCGATTACTACATCATCCCCATGGGGTCGGCCATCTGGTCCACAGAATCGCGCCAGATGCTGGAATTCCCGGCGCGTTTCTTCGTGCGATTCTTCCACCATCACGGCATGTTGACGGTCAACAACCGCCCGCAGTGGCGCGTCATCAAGGGCGGCTCGGCCAGGTACGTGGAAGCGCTTACCGCCTCTTTCAGCGACCGCATCCGCCTCAACACGCCGGTGGAACAGGTGCGGCGTCTGAAACGCTCGGTACGCGTCAAACCATGCAACGGTCCGGAAGAAACGTTCGACTGGGTCGTTTTCGCCTGTCACAGCGATCAGGCGCTGGCGATGCTGAGCGACCCCAGCGCGGCAGAAAAAGACATCCTCGGCGCCATCCCCTATCAGGAGAACACGGTATTCCTGCACACCGATCCGATCATGATGCCGAAGCGCAAACTGGCGTGGGCGGCCTGGAACTATCACGTGACGGCGGAGCCTGCCGAACGCGTTGCCGTCACTTACAACATGAACATCCTGCAGGGGCTGGACACGCCGGAGCCGGTTCTGGTCACGCTCAACCACACGCGCAACATCAATCCGGCCAGAGTCATCAAACGCCTGACATATCACCATCCGGTCTACACCACCGAAGGCGCGAAAGCGCAGGCGCGGCATGCCGAAATCAGCGGCGTCAATCGTACGGCCTATTGCGGCGCCTACTGGCGCAACGGCTTCCACGAGGATGGCGTCGTCAGCGCGCTGGCGGCGCTGGAACAGCTGCGCAAGGCTGCCGATGCATAGCATGCCATTGCATAGCGCCATCTACACCGGCCGTGTACGGCATCGCCGCTTTCTGCCGGTGTCGCATGCGTTCCGTTACCGCTGTTTCATGATGTATCTCGATCTGGATGAGTTGCCGCACCTTTTCGAACCCATGCGCTTCTGGTCCTGCGGCAAGCGCAACCTGGCCTGGTTCAGGCGCGAAGATTACCTGGGTGACCCTGCAAGGCCGCTGAAACAATCAGTGATCGACCTGGTGCAGCAGGAAACCGGCACCGCGCCCTGCGGCCCTGTCCGCATGCTGACCAACCTGCGCTACTTCGGCCACTGCTTCAATCCGGTGACTTTCTATTACTGTTTCGAAGCAGACGGAGCGAAGCTGCATGCCATCGTCGCTGAAATCAACAACACGCCATGGAACGAACGCCATCGTTACGTGCTTGATTGCAGAGAGAATTCCCCTGCCAATGTTTTGAATATTTTCCGCTTCAGCAAGGATTTTCACATCTCGCCTTTCATGCCGATGGCGATCGAATACGACTGGGTCTTTTCCACGCCGGATGAACATCTTTCGGTGCATATGCGCAACATCTCTACCGATGCTGGTTGCGAGAAAGTGTTCGATGCCACGCTGACACTGGAAAGGCAAAGCCTGACGCCCGCAGCGCTCAATCGCGTACTGATCGCCTATCCTTTCATGACGCTGAAGGTGGTATTTGCCATCTACTGGCAAGCGTCAAGGCTCTGGCTGAAGCGCGTGCCGTTTATCCCCCACCCCGACAAACACGCTCAAAAGGAAGCCGCTTGATGAAGTCTCCCAACCTTGTCGGCAGCACCGGTCTTTTCGGTCTGCCCCGCAAACAATCCGCAGGCCTGCTGCAGAACCTTGCCAGATCGCTGGTACTGAAACGCCTGCAGAATCTGCGCCACGGGCGCCTCTTGCTCTGTGAGGGTACGCAGCAGCACACGTTCGGC
>DIVE01000066.1 GCA_002423265.1 Methylophilaceae bacterium UBA6140
ACAACCTCATGCCCATATGGCTTCACTGCATCGAAAATACGTGAATCATCGGTAGCGATGACCACTTCGGCGCCAGTGGCACTTGCCTGCTCAGCCACCCTCACGACCATGGGCTTGCCGGCAATATCAAGCAGAGGTTTGCCCGGCAATCGCACACTGGCATAACGTGCGGGAATCACGATCTTGAAATTCATGCGCTCAGATCTCTTCACTATCGGGTAACTTCCTGGCCTCGTCTTCGAGCATGACCGGAATATCGTCCTTGACCGGATAAGCCAGACGACAAGGCTTGCATATCAACTCGCCTTGCGGCTTTTTATAGACCAGCGGCCCTTTACAGACCGGGCAGACCAGAATCTGCATCAGTTTGGTATCCATTTTATTTCCTCAGCTTTTGGATGATGTAATCAATCAGCGAATGATCCACGACGGCATCGACCGGCAAATACCACCATTCCGGCCCGGCAAACGCCGAACATTTTACGGCATCTTTTTCAGTCATCAGCAACACATCATTGCCGGCAAATGCCAAATCCGCGGGACAAAAGGCGTAATGATCGGGGAATGCGTGCGCCTCGATATTCAGCCCCATGTCACTTAGCTGTTGAAAAAAGCGCTGCGGATTGCCGATACCGGCAACTGCGAAAACACGGTTCCCGCGCAACGCTTCAGCACCGATGGTTATTTGCGGAGCCTTGAGATTGCGGAACGCCCCTGCCTGCAAGCGCATGCTGTATCCAGCGCAGTTGCTCACTTTACCATTGTATATGACCGCATCGACCTTGCTCAGCCTGGAAACAGGCTCGCGCAGCGGCCCGGCAGGCAGCAAGCGGCCATTGCCGAAACCCCGCTCCGCATCGACAACTGCCAGCTCGATGTCGCGCTGCAAGCGATAATGCTGCAGACCGTCGTCGCTGATGATCAGGTCGCATTGCGGATCAGTCTGCATCAGCGCCTGCGCTGTTGCCGTGCGGTCTGCGCCTACCCATACGGGGCAACCGGTACGGCGCGCCAGCAGCAGGGGCTCATCACCGACAGACTGCGCCGGGCTATCCGCTTGAACTGCGACGGGCTGACGGTTGCTGCCGCCATAACCGCGGCTGATAATTCCGGGAGAAAAGCCAGCCAGCTTTAACTGCTCGGCGAGCCAGACCACCAGCGGCGTTTTTCCGGTTCCACCGACACTGATATTGCCGACAACGATCACCGGCACTGCCAAACGAAAGCTTCTTGACATCCCAAGGCCATAGGCCAGACGGCGAGCAGCCGACAATAGCCGGAACAGCCAGGAGAGCGGGACAAGCACAAGATGCCAAGGGCCGACACCCTGCCATTGTTGCCCTATCCATTTCTCAAAGCTGTTGCGCATCGGCATGTTCGTTCAATGAAATTGTTTTTGATAGAGCTTGGCGTAACTACCGTTGAGTCGCATCAATTCCTGATGATTGCCGCTCTCAATGATTTCGCCCTGCTCCATGACCAGAATACGGTCGGCGTTCTCTATTGTGGACAGGCGGTGTGCGATGACAATCGTCGTCCGGTTGCGCATCAGCGCATCCAGCGCCGCCTGTACATGCTGCTCGGATTCGGTATCCAGCGCTGACGTCGCCTCATCCAGCAGCAAAATCGGCGCATCCTTCAAAATTGCGCGTGCAATCGCAAGCCTTTGACGCTGCCCACCTGAAAGACGCACACCGCGATCACCGATCTCACTCTGCAAGCCGCCCGGCAGCTGCTGTATGAAATCCCAGGCATGTGCAGCCTTGGCAGCCGCGATCACCTGCTCCTCGCTGACATCCCGTAGCGCACCGTAAGCGATATTGTTAAATACCGTGTCATTAAACAGAATGACATCCTGACTGACCAGCGCAAACTGCTGGCGCAGGCTTTTCAGCGTCATCGCCCGTATATCGAGGCCGTCGATCAACACCAACCCCTGTTGCAGCTCATAGAAACGTGGTAACAGATTCACCAGCGAGGTTTTGCCGCCGCCCGAGCGTCCGACCAGCGCCACTTTTTCGCCCGGTTGAATAAGCAGGTTGACGTTACTGAGCGCCGGACGCTTGGCATTCTCGTAACGCAAGGTCACTCCGCGCAGCTCGATCTCGCCCTGAACCCGGCCAATCACACGATCGCCTTCATCGGCTTCGGGTATCGTATCGAGCAGCGAGAACACGCTGTGCGAAGCAGCCAGACCGACCTGCAGGTCTTCATTCAGCGCAGTCAGGCTCTTGATCGGCGCGATCAACATCAGAAGCGCGCCGATGAAAGCCGCAAACTCGCCTGCAGAGAAGCGGCCGACGGCATAGTAAACAACCAGCCCGAGTGCCAATGCAGCAAGCATTTCAATCACCATGCTGTTGAGTCCGGAAATGCGGCCAAGCCTGATCTGCATGCGGCGATTCTTGCCGGCTGCATCGGCGAAACGCTGGTATTCATAATCCTCGCCGCCGAATATCTTGACCATACGCTGACCACTGACCGCCTCTTCCACCACCTGCGTCATGTCACCCATGGTTTGCTGCACATACTTGCCGGAAGAGCGCAGTTTCGGTGTCATCTTGTTCAGATACCAGGCCATCAAAGGCGCCATGACTGCGAAAATCATGGTCAGGCGCCAGTCGAGATAGAGCATGTACCCGACCATGCCGACTATGGTCAACGTGTCGCGCACCGCACTGACGGCGACACTGGTGGCCGCCTTGGACATCTGTTCGGTATCGAAAGTGATTCTGGAGGTTATGATGCCCGCCGATTGGGCATCAAAGAAGCTGACCGGCAAGGTCATCAGCCGGCGAAAGGCATCCAGGCGCAAATGTTCCACCACCCGGCGGCCGACCCAGCGCATGGCAAAGGTTGCAATAAACCCGGCAACGGCGCGTAAAGCGAGCAGACCAAAAAGCAGCAAGGGTAAGAGACTGAGTTTCGATGAATCGCGGCTGACAAAGCCTTCGTCGGTGACCATTTTGATGGTTGCAAGAAAACCGGTATTGGTCGCTGCCAGCACCATCAGCGCGATTATGCTGATGCCGAATACGATCCAGTGACGCCTGGCATACCTGAGCAGACGAAGATATAAGGTTTTTGCGCTGACTTCAGGTGAAGGCAATACGCCGTGGACTGCCTTGGCAGTTTTAGATTTCGACATAAAGAGTGTCGATTTTCCTGTCGACGGAAATCAGGAGCCGCTGTATTCCTGGGCCGGGAAAGTGATGTTGGTGTAGCCCGACTTGCGCGACGCGTCCAGCACCCTGATCACGGACTGATGCGTGGCCTCGGCATCGGCCTCGATCACGATGGTCGGCTCCTTGCCGTCGCTCACTGCTTTTTTCAGGGCCAGGCTGATGCCTTCGGTCGTCCTGTCCATTACGTCCTGCCCATTGACCACATAGCGGCCGTTAGCATAAACGCCGACACTAATGACCAGCGGCTTGTCTTCCTGCGGCGCGGCGGTTTCTGAAGTCGGCAGATTGATTTGCAACTCGTTGACGCGCGAGAAAGTTGCGCTGACGATCAAGAAAATGATGATGACCAGGAGAACGTCGATCAACGGAATGAAATTGATTTCCAACTCTTCCGTTTTTTTACCACGCTGAAAATTCATGATTTAACCTTCAGACCTTCAGCTCTGGCGTTCGCCGTGAATGATTTCCACCAGCTTGATCGCCTCTTGCTCCATGTCCACGATGAAACTATCGACCTTGCCGCGGAAATAGCGATAGAAAATCATCGCCGGTACCGCCACGACGATACCGCCGGCCGTATTGTAGAGCGCAACGGAAATACCGC
>DIVE01000053.1:0-7482 GCA_002423265.1 Methylophilaceae bacterium UBA6140
TTTCCGTTCATTCAAAAGAAAATGACGCAAAATCAGCTGAGGCTGCACGGCTGGTATTTCGATATCGTCAGCGGTGAAATGCAGGCCTACAATGACGACAAGCTGAAGTTCGAGCCATTGATCGGCTGATACGGCTTTCAGGCCGCATGAATCGCGTATAATCACGCATTTTTTGCAGGGAACAGCAATATGTCACTCAAACAGGTGCCTTCCGGCAAGGCCTTGCCGGATGATTTCAACGTCATCATCGAAATCCCGATGCAGGGCGACCCGGTCAAATACGAGGTCGATAAGGATAGCGGCGCTATTTTCGTCGATCGGTTCATGGGTACGGCCATGCAATATCCGACCAACTACGGCTATATTCCGCATACGCTGTCGGAAGACGGTGATCCGGTCGATGTGCTGGTGCTGACCCCTGTACCATTGCTGCCGGGCGTAGTCGTGCGCTGCCGTCCGCTGGGCGTGCTGATGATGACGGATGAAGCCGGCCCCGATGCCAAGCTGCTGGCAGTGCCGGTGGAGAAGGTTTGCGGTCTCTACAACCATCTGAAGACTTATCAGGACGTTTCCGAATGGCGCCTGAACATGATTGCCCACTTCTTTGAGCACTACAAGGATCTCGACAAGGGCAAGTGGGTCAAGATCGATGGCTGGTCCGGTATCGATGAGGCACGTCAGGAAATTCTTTCCGGCGTAGAACGCTTCAATAACGCCAAGGTAAAGCCGGCATTCTGAGGGTTGCACCTGTTTGCGCAAGCGACGAAAAAGCAAAAAGACGGCCATGGCCGTCTTTTTGCTTTTACTAGCCTGAACTTACAGCAACGGCACAATCAGCAACGCAACGATGTTGATAATCTTGATCAGCGGGTTCACCGCCGGGCCGGCCGTATCCTTGTAGGGGTCGCCGACCGTGTCGCCGGTGACGGCAGCCTTGTGTGCTTCGCTGCCCTTGCCGCCGAAATGGCCATCCTCGATGTACTTCTTGGCGTTATCCCAGGCACCGCCGCCGGTACACATCGAAATGGCGACAAACAGCCCGGTGACAATGGTGCCCATCAGCAGGCCGCCGAGGGCGACCGGGCCGAGTAGCAGGCCGACCGCGATGGGTGCGGCAACCGGCAGTAGCGAAGGGATCATCATTTCCTTGATCGCCGCAGTGGTCAGCATGTCGACGGCCTTGCCGTACTCCGGTTTGCCGGTGCCTTCCATGATGCCGGGAATCTCGCGGAATTGACGGCGCACTTCCTCTACCACGCTGCCGGCAGCACGGCCGACCGCTTCCATCGCCATTGAAGCAAACAGGAAAGGGATCAGGCCGCCGATGAAGAGGCCGATGATGACCATCGGATCGCTCAGGTCAAAGCTTGATGCAATACCGACGCTTTCAAGTTTGTGCGTGTAGTCGGCAAACAGTACCAGTGCAGCCAGACCGGCAGAGCCGATGGCATAGCCTTTGGTCACGGCCTTGGTGGTATTGCCCACTGCGTCGAGTGGATCAGTGACATCCCGCACGCTGCTTGGCAGCTCGGCCATTTCGGCAATGCCGCCTGCGTTGTCGGTGATCGGGCCATAAGCATCCAGCGCGACCACAATACCTGCCATGCTGAGCATGGCGGTGGCAGCTACTGCAACGCCGTAAAGCCCGGCCAGTTCATAAGAGGCGAAGATGGCGATACAGACCGAAATCACCGGCCATGCCGTGGATTTCATCGAAATGCCGATACCGGCAATGATGTTGGTTGCGTGACCGGTGGTCGAAGCCTGTGCGATGTGCTTGACCGGCTTGTAGTCGGTACCGGTGTAGTACTCGGTGATCCAGACCAGTGCGGCGGTCAGGACCAGGCCGACGGCGCTGGCACCGAACAGGGCATTGGCGCTGATTAACTGGTCGCCGCTGGTGACACCTTCCGGAAAGATGTAGGCGGTGACGAAATAGAATGCAGCCAGCGACAGTGCACCGGCGACGGCAAGACCCTTGTAGAGCGCTGGCATGACGTTCTTCATGCCGGGCTTTGCCTTGACGAAGAAGCAGCCGATGATGGATGCGACGATCGACACTGCGCCAAGCAGGAGCGGATAGATAACGCCATTGGCACCGGCACCGGTGATCATCAGTGCGCCCAGTACCATGGTGGCGATAATGGTCACGGCATAGGTCTCGAACAGGTCGGCTGCCATACCGGCACAATCGCCGACGTTGTCGCCGACGTNNTGTCGCCGACGTTGTCGGCAATGACCGCCGGGTTGCGCGGATCATCCTCGGGAATGCCGGCTTCTACCTTGCCGACCAGGTCGGCACCGACGTCAGCACCTTTGGTGAAGATGCCGCCGCCGAGACGGGCGAAAATGGAAATCAGCGAGGAGCCGAAGGCGAGGCCGATCAGCGGATCAAGGTCTGTTGCCGCTTCTGCGCCCAGATAGATATAAAAGCCGGTGACGCCGAGAAGGCCAAGACCGACCACCAGCATGCCGGTAATCGCACCGCCCTTGAAGGCGACATCGAGTGCCGGCACGATGCCGTTGGTCGCCGCCTGTGCGGTGCGCACGTTGGCCTTGACCGATACGTTCATGCCGATAAAGCCGCAGGCGCCGGAAAGTACCGCCCCTACGACAAAGCCCAATGCAGTGTTAAAGCCGAGAAAAATGCCGATGAGGACAGTGAGCACGACCCCGACGATGGCGATGGTTTTGTATTGGCGCGCCAGATAGGCTGCGGCGCCTTGTTGAATCGCACCCGCAATCTCTTGCATGCGTGCGTTGCCGGCAGGCAGTGAAAATATCCATTTACTCATGACTGCGCCGTAGACGACGGCGAGTAAGGCACTTGCAATTGCTAATATCAGTCCAGCAGACATCGACTTCTCCCTCTTTTTAATTGAATTGAGAACCCCGGGCGTTGCTTTTGGTATGACGATAATTTCAAATGACTATTGCATTCAGCATGGCTTGGATTGCGAGCGATGTGATGCTGATCGTGCCGGGATTTCTCCTGATAACAAATCTGTGTGAAGTGTACTGCGAAGCCATTATTTCACTTTTACCAGATGGCCACAATGGCTACAGTGCTTGCCCGGCAACAAGGCGGCAATCGTTGCTTCAGAGTATGCCGAAAAGCATTTTCAGGCCGATCAGATAAAGCAGAATGGCAAAGGCGCGTTTCAGCACCATGGCTGGCAGCCAGTGTGCGAGCCTGGCGCCGTAAGGCGCAGCCAGACTGCTTGCCAGCACGATGCCGAATAGCGCCGGAAGGTAAACATAACCCAGGCTGAACTCGGGTAGTGTCTCCACCCGCAAGCCGTTCGCCATGAATCCGATGGTGCCCGAGAGGGCGATCGGCAGGCCGATGGCGGCGGAAGTACCGATCGCTTTTTTGATGGCGGTGTTGCAGTAAACAAGGAAAGGCACGCTGAGGGTTCCGCCGCCGATGCCTACCAGGCTGGACACGGCACCTATCCCCATGCCTGCCATCCCGGTACCGAGCGCGCCGGGCATTTCGCGGCCGGGATCAGGGCTGAAGTTGAACAGAATCTGGGTGGCTGCAAAAAATACAAAGGCTGCAAAGATGACTTCCAGCCAGGCAGTTTGCAGGCCGGAGGCTACAACCGAACCGAGCAATGTGCCGAGCACGATGCCGGGGGTGATTCTGCGCACCACGTGCCAATCGACATTGGCGCGTTTGTGGTGCGCTCTGGTCGATGCGATCGAGGTAAATATGATGGTGGCCAGTGATGTGCCCAGGGCAAGATGCATGATGTGTTGTCCCGGAAATGCCAGGCCGGTAAAGACCACACTGAGTATCGGCACGATAATGAGGCCGCCGCCGACGCCGAACAGGCCGGACAACAACCCGGCAAACATGCCGGCAAATAGGTAGATGAAGAATTCCATGCGGTTCCGTTTTGATCAGGTGGGTTTTTATTGGTTATCCGCGCGGTGAGCGGCTGGAAAGTTTCTTCAGTATGGCGGCGAGCGGCGAGTCCGTATCGAGTTGGCCGGCGAGCCTTTCCAGCTCGGTCGATGCGAAATAACTCAGTGTTCTGACAGGCTTTTCTGTCTTCCGCTGACAAGATTGGACTTGCACTTGAACCCGAATTGAAGTAACTTCTAGCCCTCGCTTTTGCAATTCAGTCAATAAGCTGGGCAACAATAACTTGATTTTTGCCGCAACTGCACCATTGCTTGCATAGACGGTCAATCGCTTGTGATTGAGATCGCCGGCCTGGGTGTAGGGCCTGAGAGTATCGGGCGCGACCGCATTCCATAACTTCCGGCATGCGGTCAATTGTTGTGCTTTACCGGAAATGATCGCCAGATCGGCATTGTTTTTCAGAAAAGCATTGATGCGCTGCATGCCGAATACCTCCCAAAAGGGGAAAATGCTTGAATATAATATTTGTGTCCAACAACATGGCGCGGGCAAAAACGCTGACCATGCTCCATATCATATCGGTGCTGCTGGCCGTTTCGGCCGTTTCCATCGCACTGACTCTGGCCATTATCCTGCCACAGGCCGACGGCCGCAATCACCCGGTCAAGGCTCTGTTGCCATCACAGCTTCAGTTTACATTGCATCATCCGCAAAAACATCTCGATGCGCTGGCTTTGCAGCTGGGCGAGATGCGCGCCCGTATCATGCGGCTGGATGCGTTGAGCAGCCGGTTGGCCAAGATGGCCGGTATCAAGGAACAGGATATCGACGCCGTTCAGCCGCCCGGCACCGGTGGCCCGCAAGTCAATCCTCAGGATATCAGTGAAGAACAGCTTCAGGCCGGCATTGCCGATCTCGCAAGACAGATCGAGCTGAAAGCCGATCGTCTGAGCATGCTGGAAGCCATGCTGTTGCAGCAAACCATGCAAAAGAGCATGTTGCCTGACAACAGTCCGGTCAATGTCGGCTATAACTCATCGAGTTTCGGTTGGCGTGTTGACCCGTTCTCTGGGCGCAGTGCGTTTCATGAAGGACTGGATTTCACCGCCGACATCGGAACTCCGATTTACGCGGCTGCGGGCGGCAGGGTGACGGTCGCGGAGCAGACTCCTGACTATGGTAAAATCGTCAAGATCAGTCATGGGTCTGGTCTGGAAACACGCTATGCCCATGCTTCCGAGCTTCTGGTCAATGCCGGAGAGGTCGTCAGGAAGGGGCAGTTGATTGCGAGAGTGGGCAGTACCGGCCGCTCCACCGGTCCGCATCTGCACTTCGAGGTTCGCCGGGATGGTGCGCCGCTGGATCCGCGCAAGTTTTTGCAAAACTGATTTTACAGAGCGGAATTCGAAGAGTTAAGATTTACATTTTGCAAAAGAACCATTTTCATCTCTAAACGGCGCGTTATTACAATACAGCCAATTCAACCTAAGGGGTTTCCGCGAGCGCGGAAAGTCGGTGTCATTTCATGTTATCCACGTTGTTCAAAAAAGTTTTTGGTAGCCGTAATGAACGGCTGATCAGACAGCTCACGCAAAAAGTCTCAGCAATCAATGCACTGGAACCGGCCATGCAGGCATTGAGCGACGAGGCGCTGAAAGCCAAGACCGAGGAGTTCAAGCAACGATACCAGAACGGTGAAACCCTGGACAAGCTGTTGCCGGAGGCTTTTGCCGTTGTGCGCGAGGGCGGTCGCCGTGCGCTGGAGATGCGTCATTTCGACGTGCAACTGATCGGTGGCATGGTGCTGCATTCAGGCAAGATTGCAGAAATGCGAACCGGCGAGGGCAAGACCCTGGTTGCGACGCTACCGGCCTATCTGAATGCGCTGACCGGCAAGGGCGTGCATGTAGTGACGGTCAATGATTATCTCGCCAGACGCGATGCCGAATGGATGTCGCGTTTGTACAATTTCCTCGGGCTGACGGTAGGCATCAACCTCTCGCAGATGCCGAATGAAGAAAAACGCAAGGCTTATGCGGCCGATATTACCTACGGCACCAACAATGAATTCGGCTTTGATTATCTGCGTGACAACATGGTGCATACCGCTGGCGAGCGCGTGCAACGTTCGCTTACTTACGCACTGATCGATGAAGTCGACTCCATCCTGATCGACGAGGCGCGGACGCCCTTGATCATCTCCGGGCAGGCGGATGAAAGCGTTGACCTCTATACCAGGATCAATGTGCTTGCCGCAAATCTGGTGCGCCAGACCGAAGAAGACGGCGAAGGCGATTACTGGGTCGACGAGAAGTCACATCAGGTTCTGATGTCGGAACAAGGGCATGAACATGCGGAAAATCTGCTGTCGGAGGCGGGTTTGTTAACCGAAGGTTCCAGCCTTTATGATGCAGCCAACATCAGTCTGGTGCATCACCTTTACGCTGCCCTGCGTGCGCAATCGCTTTATCACCGCGACCAGCATTATGTTGTGCGTGACGGCGAAGTCGTCATCGTCGATGAGTTCACCGGCCGCATGATGCCGGGCCGCCGCTGGTCGGACGGCCTGCACCAGGCGGTCGAGGCGAAGGAAGGCGTCGCCATCCAGAAAGAGAACCAGACTCTGGCCTCGATTACCTTCCAGAATTATTTCCGCATGTATGAGAAGTTGTCCGGCATGACCGGCACGGCGGACACCGAGGCTTACGAATTCAATCAGATCTACGGCCTTGAAACCATTGTCATTCCTACGCACCGTCCGATGCAGCGTGTAGATCATATGGACAAGGTGTATCGCACTGCGGCTGAAAAATACAAGGCCGTAATCGAAGACATCCAGGAGTGTCAGAAACGTGGCCAGCCTGTGCTGGTCGGCACGACTTCGATCGAAAACTCCGAACTGATTGCCAATGTTCTGACCAAGGCCAAGCTCGAACATCAGGTGCTGAATGCCAAGCAGCACGAGCGCGAAGCGCACATCATTGCGCAGGCAGGTCGCCCCGGCATGATCACGATTGCGACCAATATGGCCGGCCGTGGCACCGATATCGTGCTCGGCGGTAATCCCGAGCCGGAAATCATCAAGATCCGCCAGGATGAAAACCTCAGCGATGCCGAGAAGGAAAGCAGGATCGCCGGCGTCAAGGCCGAATGGCAGAAACTGCATGAAACGGTGATTGCTGCCGGCGGTCTACACATCGTCGGCACCGAGCGCCACGAGTCGCGCCGCGTCGATAACCAGTTGCGCGGACGTTCCGGACGGCAGGGTGACCCCGGCTCCAGCCGTTTTTATCTGTCGCTGGAAGACCAGCTGTTGCGCATTTTTGCATCAGACCGTGTTTCCGCCATCATGGAGCGGCTGAAAATGCCGGAGGGCGAAGCCATCGAGCACCCATGGGTGACGCGCGCCATCGAGAATGCGCAGCGCAAGGTCGAGGGCCGCAACTTCGATATCCGTAAACAGCTGCTGGAATATGACGATGTTGCCAACGATCAGCGCCGCGTGATTTATCAACAGCGTAACGAGCTGCTTGAGGCTGCTGATGTAAAAGAAACCATCGAAGCCATGCGCACCGATGTGCTGACCGATCTCATCTCCACTTACATCCCGC
>DIVE01000053.1:7499-10690 GCA_002423265.1 Methylophilaceae bacterium UBA6140
ACATTGCGCGAGCGGGTGTTCGAGACAGCGGCAGAAGCTTATGCTGCCAAGGAGGCGCTGGCCGGTGCCGAAGTCATGCGCCAGTTCGAGCGTGCCGTTATGCTGCAAAGCATAGACAATCACTGGCGCGAGCATCTGGCGGCGCTTGATCATTTGCGTCAGGGCATTCATCTGCGTTCCTACGCGCAAAAGAATCCGAAACAGGAATACAAGCGTGAAGCGTTCAACCTGTTCAGTGCCCTGCTCGATACGGTCAAGCGCGAAGTGACCCAGGTGACGATGCTGGTGCAGGTCAAGACCGAAGCCGATGTCGAGGCGGTAGAAAAACCGGCCGAGCTGGAAAACGTACAATATCAGCATGCCAGTTATGATGAGGCGCTCGGAGAGTCTGGCGCGGATAAAGCGCAGCCTGCGGCCCAACCGTTCGAGCGTCAGGGTGTCAAGGTCGGCCGTAACGACCCCTGCCCCTGCGGGTCAGGCAAAAAGTACAAGCAATGCCACGGCAAGCTGAACTGAGTGAACCATTCGTGAATAGTCCGGCAGAAACCATTGCTTCTCCCTGTATCGGGGTCTGCAGCATGAGCGAAGCGAGTGGTCTTTGCGAGGGCTGCTACCGCACCATAGAAGAAATACGCGACTGGTGGGACATGTCACCCGCCCAGCGGAATGCGGTGATGCAGAGACTCGATCAGCGTTTGCAGCAGATCGATTTTGGCGATTAGAGCAGGCATGATGACAAGGCCGGGGTAACCCGGCTTTTTCATGGGCGCTTGCTTCATGATTGCACTGCAACGCCTGCCGGCGAATGCGGTAAAATGGGGTTTTGCATCCGATATGGAAGTTTGATATGCCTGTCAATTACGTTGCGCCAGACGCTGAATCCCTGCACCCGGTCAAAGGTATCCGGCTTGGTGCGACAGAAGCGCATGTGCGCAAGCCCAATCGCAAGGATGTGCTGGTCGTGGAGCTGGCTGCCGGCAGCAAGGTGGCGGCTGTTTTTACCCAGAACCGGTTTTGCGCTGCGCCGGTGATTCTGTGCAAGGAGCATCTGGCCCACGGCCACGAAATCCGCGCCTTGCTGGTGAATACCGGCAATGCCAACGCTGGCACCGGCGAGGAAGGGCTGCGCCATGCGAGAGAGAGTTGCGAAGCGTTGGCCGGGCTGATGGGCTGCGCGCCGGAACAGATTCTGCCGTTTTCGACCGGTGTCATCATGGAACCCTTGCCGGTAGAGCGCATCATTGCCGGTTTGCCAGCCAGCATCGAGGATCTGCAAGCGCATCATTGGTTGCGTGCGGCAGAAACCATCATGACCACCGATATCGTTGCCAAGGGTGCCTCGCGCCAAATCAGACTGAGCGGCAACACTGTCACCATTACCGGCATTTCCAAAGGCTCCGGCATGATCCATCCCAACATGGCGACCATGCTCGGCTATATTGCGACCGATGCCGCCGTGAGCCAGCAGGCGCTGGACAGCATCATTGATCATGCCGTCAACCGCTCGTTCAACTGCATTACGGTCGATGGCGATACATCGACCAATGATTCGCTGATATTGATTGCGAGCGGCCAGTGCGGCAATGCTGAGATCGATGTGACAAGCGAGGATTATGCCGCGCTGCGCGATGCGGTCACTGCAGTGGCGATTGAGCTGGCACAGGCCATCGTGCGCGACGGCGAGGGTGCGACCAAATTCATGACAATACAGGTTGAGGGCGGGCGCGACCGGGCGGAATGCCGCAAGATCGGCTATGCCATTGCACATTCGCCGCTGATCAAGACGGCTTTTTTTGCTTCCGACCCCAACCTGGGCAGAATTCTTGCGGCGATCGGTTATGCCGGGGTCGAAGATCTGGATGTATCCGCGCTCAAGCTTTACCTCGGTGACCAGCTGGTGGCCGAGCACGGTGGCCGTGCCGCCGGTTATGTCGAGGCGCAGGCAGCAGCGGTCATGCAGGCGGCGGAGATTACCGTGCGCGTCGAACTGAACCGCGGCGATGCGGCAGCAACGGTCTGGACCTGCGATTTTTCCTATGATTATGTCAAGATCAACGCGGACTACCGGTCTTGAGCGCAAGGTCGAGCCATGTCTGATTTTGAAAGCCTGATCGCAAGGGCAGATACCTTGCTGCAAAGACTGGAGGCCCTGCTGCCTGCCCCGACAGAAGCCCCGGATTGGTCGGCCACGGCTTGGCGCTGGCAGCATGCGAATGGCCGCGGTTATCTGCATGCGCTTCTGCACCCGCACCGGATCAGGCTTGCCGATCTGCATCATCTGGATGAGCAGAAAGCACGGATCGTCAGGAACACCAGACAGTTCGTTCATGGATTCCCCGCCAACAATGTGCTGCTGACCGGCGCGCGCGGTACCGGTAAATCCTCGCTGGTGAAAGCCTTGCTGCATGAGTTCAGTGCAGATGGCTTGCGATTGATCGAGGTGGAGAAGCAGGATTTGCACGCCTTGCCGCAAATCGTTGAGTTGGTCCGCAACCGTGCTGAGCGCTTCATCATATTTTGTGACGATCTGTCATTCGAGGCTGGAGAAGCCGGTTACAAGGCTTTGAAAGTCGTGCTGGACGGTTCGCTCGCTTCCACTTCGGAAAACGTGCTGGTCTATGCCACCTCCAATCGCCGTCATCTGATGCCGGAATTCATGCAGGAGAATCTGGAGACGCGTCATCTCGGTGAGGAAATCCGTCCCGGCGACACTACGGAAGAGAAGATTTCATTGTCCGAGCGTTTCGGCCTCTGGCTGTCATTTTATGCGTTCGATCAGGATGAGTATCTCGAAATCGCCCGGCAATGGCTGGCGGATTTCGGTGTCGAGTCATGGGATGATCAAACGCGCCGGGCTGCCCTGCAGTTTTCGTTGAGCCGTGGCGCGCGCAGCGGCCGGGTTGCCTACCAGTTCGCGCGGGATTACGCGGGCAGCCGGGCGCTTGCCTTGATGATACCGGCAAACGGCAAGGTGCAGCAGTCCGCCGGCGAGCGCAAGAAAGACTGATGGCGGTTTCAAGAGTGACACACGCGGCGGTGGCTGTGCTGGTCAGGCCGGACGGCACGGTGCTGCTCGGGCAGCGGCCGCAGGGAAAGCCATGGGCAGGCTGGTGGGAATTTCCGGGTGGAAAGATCGAGGCGGGTGAGTCGCCGATCCAGGGCTTGCAGCGTGAGCTGCATGAAGAACTCGG
>DIVE01000053.1:10743-14200 GCA_002423265.1 Methylophilaceae bacterium UBA6140
ATCCGGAGCGGGTCGACGTGGAGCCACTGTTGCCGGCCAACGCACCTGTCGTCAAGGCGCTGACACTGCCTGCCGTTTATGGCATCACCAATCTGGCAGAGTCCGGCGAGCCCTTGTTCTTTTCCCGGCTGCAAGCAGCGCTGGATGCCGGCTTGAGACTGATCGAGGTGCGCGAGAAACAGCTGACGGCAGCTGCGCTCGAATCCTTCGCCCGGCGTGTGATGACATGCTGTCAGCCCTATGGCGCAAAAGTGCTGCTCAACGGTGATGTGCAATTGGCAACAACAATCGGGGCTGCCGGCGTCCATCTGACTGCAGATCAACTGTTGCGGCTGAAGCAGCGCCCCGCTCTGAACTGGGTTGCTGCGTCCTGCCATGATGATCGCGAATTGCAGCAAGCCAGTAGACTGGCGCTGGACTTTGTGACCCTCTCGCCCGTGATGCCGACGCGTAGCCATCCGGGCAGTGCGACATTGGGGTGGTCGGGGTTCAGCCGCCTGATTCAGGATTATCCGCTACCGGTATATGCGTTGGGCGGGATGAAGGGCGATGATCTTGTCACGGCCCGGCAACACGGCGCGCACGGTATCGCGATGCAAAGGGGAGTGTGGCCGGAATGAAAGGGATGTTGCTTCGTTGTATGAGCGTGATGATTGCTGCCTTGTTGCTGGGCGCATGTACACGTTCGCCCGAAATCGTGCAGAATTGTGCGGATATCGCGGCAGGTTGCCGGATCGATGGCCTTTATATCAGTGCAAGCCAGCCGCCGCAAATACTCAAGCCGTTCGAGCTGCGCATGGAAATTGAGAACCCCGCTCTGGCCGGGCTGGAGGAAGTACACGCCAGTTTCGGCATGGAGGGCATGGAAATGGGGCTTAATCGCTATCGCCTGATTAAAAACCCCGACGGCATCTGGCTGGCGCAAGTCAACTTGCCTGCGTGCGTGCGGGGGCGGGCCGACTGGACCATGCTGCTGGAGCTGCGAGGCGGGGTACGAAGCCAGCGTTATCTGGTCGGCTTTCAGACCAACAGCTAGCCCGGTACAAACCGGTTTTCGCTTCGACGCCCGGCAAGCCTGCATTCGTGAAATTTCCCGCCCCCTTCAGAGCCGGTATGGTGAAATGTTCGGGCCAGGCAGCGTTGGGCTGGTATGTCCGGACTTAGTGTCCGTGCGTGCCGGCCTTGATCGGCAGCCTGACCGTCATGCTGAGCGTCTCGCCGGACTTGTTTCTGAAGTAGAGTTTGAATTCGCCTTCCTCGCCGGCGCGCAGTGGCTGCTTCAGATCGAACAGCATCAAATGATAGCCGCCCGGTTCCAGACTCACCATTTCTCCCGCAGGTAGTGGCAGTTCATCCAGCATGCGCATTTTCATTACATCGTTTTCCATCATCATGCTGTGTATCTCGACGTTTCCGGCAAGGTCGCTTTCAGCCTTGATCAGCGTTGCCCCCTGTTTGCTCTTGAGGTTCATGTAAGCGGCGGCCACCTGCTGCCCCGGAGCCGTGGCACGTGCCCAGGCGTTGCTGATGCTGATTTCCTGATCCGCTGCGGTACAGGCGGTCAGAAAGAAAAGGAGGATGAAACTGAGGGTGCGTAGAATATGCATCAGGTATTTTTTCCGGTGGTCAGGTTTTCTGAGAACTCGCTATCCAGGTCGCCTGGCTTGATGGCTTCCGGGATTCGGTAGTTTTCGCTGGCCCATTGCCCGAGATCGATCAGTTTGCAGCGTTCCGAACAAAAAGGCCGGTATTTGTTTTCTGTGCTGTAGGGTGACAGCGAATGACATTGAGGGCAGGCGACCAAACGTTTTTTCTCTGACGACATGGCTGGCCTAGAGATTACATAAAGTCAGCACAAAAGGAACGTCAAAGTCGCAGGAGCGTGGGCGCTGCGACACTTCCAGGCTGTTGAAGCGGATATTGATGGCGTATTTGTTTGCGCTGACTTCCGGGAAGCAATTGAGGTCATCGGCGACCTCGATGCGCACCATTTGGGCCGGTTTGACGCCGCCCAGCATCTCCTGATAGACGCCGCCATGCGCAATCAGTCTGCTGGTGGCGCTGCTGCCGCGCAGGATGTGCAGGATGATGCGTACAGCTACATTGACCGGTTTCAGCGGCGTGAGCCAGTTATTCAGATCACTGCTACGGCGCTCGCTGCCGAGGCCGAGCCAGAAGTGATAGGAGGGCAGATCAAATTCGCAGACGCCACCGGGGATGGTGGTGCGTTGCTTGATGCTCATCAGCCATTCGTTATCGCGCAGGCACTGGCCGAGTTTGGAGGCATTGGAACGCAGTTCGATCGCGGTGGTTTCAATCTCGCTGATCAATTCATTGAGCAAGGGTTCTGAAATCGAAGGATTGCCACGCAAATTCCGCATCATGATTTTCTGCCGGTCCAGCTCTTGCAGCAGATCGGCCTTCAATTCGGCGCGATCAATCACATCGAGAATCTGGAAAATGGAAATCAGCGCGCAGTGATGGTTGTATTCGCTGTCACCATTCAAGTGGTGCAGGGCTTTGAGGAACAAATCCTCAATACGCAATAGCGTCCGGATACGTTCATTGAAAGGATAATCGTAGCTGGGCACGGACTTTATGCGGTGTCATAAGCAATTGATAAATATTGCAGTGGATTATGAGATCTATTCGCTAACTATGCAAGTCTGCATGGACTTTTTAACAAGTCTGTAAATAGATTTGATGCAGTTCTTCGATCTTTTTCTGTAATTCCGGCAGGCCCTGATCGTTGGTGATGATGTCATCCGCTCTCTTGATGCGCTCGACTCTCGGCATCTGTGCGCGCATGATGGCTTCGACGGCCGATGCCGGCATACCGCTGCGCGCGGTGGTGCGGCGGATTTGCAGCGTTTCGTCACAGTCTATCAACAGGCTGCGCTGGATCAGATTCTGATAGCGATCGCTCTCGAACAGCAACGGCACGGCGATGACCTGGTAAGGCGCTTCAGGATGCCGGTCTATGGCTTGCAGTACCTCGTCGTAAATCGCCGGATGCAGAATTGCTTCGAGCTGCCGTCTGGCGTTTTCATCGGCGAAGACTTTTTCGCGCAAGGCGGCACGATTGAGACTGCCGTCCGGATTGAGAAATTCGTCGCCGAAAAGATGGATGATGCTTTGCACCAGCGGCTGACCGGGTGCAGTCAGCACATGTGCGATGGCGTCAGTGTCGATCACCGGCACGCCGAGCCCGGTGAAAATTCGCGCGGCTTCGCTTTTCCCACTGCCGATGCCGCCGGTAAGGCCGACCAGAAGCATGTCAGCCTGCCAGATAAAGGGCGGCGAGTTGCGGTCCCCAGAATAGTGCGGCGATGCCCCCTATTGCCAGGAAAGGACCGAATGGGATGGGCACTTCGCGGCCATGCCTGGCGAGAACGATGAGGCCGATGCCGATGACGGAGCCGGCGACCGATGCCAGCAGGATTACTGCCGGCAACAA
>DIVE01000053.1:14290-16978 GCA_002423265.1 Methylophilaceae bacterium UBA6140
GCGATCAATGCAAAGGTGAAGATGAGCGCTGCTACTGCCGTGCCGGAAATGCCGAACTTCCAGGCGATGGCGCCGGCCAACGCGCCGGTCAGCAGCTCGACCAGCGGGTAGCGCAGGCTGATGGCAGTCTTGCAGGAGGAGCATTTGCCGCGCAACAGAATGAAACTGATCAGCGGGATATTCTCCGATGCAGTGATTTTGTGACCGCAAGCCGGGCAGGTTGAGCGCGGCACCAGCAGATTGTACCTGGCTGCATCGGCCTTGGTGACGGCCTTCTCCGGCTGCTGGAATTCCCGATATTCATTCAGCCATGCCTGTTCCATCATCTTCGGCAGGCGGTGAATGACGACATTGAGAAAGCTGCCGACGATCAGCCCCAACAGGGTGATACTTGTGACATAAAGGGCGGGAGTGCCATGCAGTGCATCGAGCATTGGGCCAAAAAAATCAGACATGAGCGAACCTTGGTTAAAGTTGATGCATCATCCCACCGATATAAATTCATCGCAACTTGCAACCATTTTGCAATCGCTGCGTTTCATGCAGGCGGGCTATTGAAATTGAGAGTTTCGACGCCAGTTAAGGTGTTGATGAGAAAGGTGCATGATGGATAGAAAATACGACAATTCAAGTGACGAGCAAATCAAATCGGTCTGGGACGAGCCGGTGGTGTGCCGGGTCGAGGTGGACCTTTCCGGCTGGCTGGAGCAGTTGACCGGCAGGCCGGACTGGGAGTTGCTCGACGAAGAGGAGGATGAAAATTACATCAGCTTCGCCATGCGCCATGGCCGTCAGGAGGCTGAAGTCACCCTGTATCACAACGGTTATGCGGTTGTTGATGTCGACGGCGAAGCGCTGTTCGATGGCTCGCTGACGACAGGAACCAGCAAATGCGCGCATCTTAGTTATTACAACGCGGAGAGCGGTGAACCTATTACGCTGAATTGATTCGGATTCAGTGTCGCCGCTCGACAGCAAAGCGTGCGAGTTCGAGCAGGGTCATCTTGAAACCGGAGTCCGGCAGATGTGCAATGGCAGCGCAGCCCTTTTCTGCTTCCTTTTCCGCCAATTTGCGGACTTCGGTCAGCGCGTCGGTGGCAACCACGGCTTGCAGCACTGCGGGCAGATCGTCCAGACCGCCCTGTTCGATGGCATGACGTATCAGTTGTTGTTGTGCTGCATTGCCGCGGCGCATGGCAATCAGCAGCGGCATTGTGGGTTTGCCTTCTGCGAGGTCGTCGCCCAGGTTCTTGCCGATTTCCGTACTTTCTCCGCTCAAGTCCAGCACATCGTCGATCAGCTGAAACGCCGTGCCGAGACGCATGCCGTATTCAGCCATGGCCTGTTCATCCCGTTCTGAAGCGTTGCAGACAACAGCACCAAGGCGGGTCGCAGCCTCGAACAATTTCGCAGTTTTGTAATGAATGACCTTCAGATAGGCTTCATCGGTCACGTCGGCATCATGCACATTGAGCAGCTGCAGCACTTCACCTTCGGCGATGATGTTGGTTGCTTCTGCCAGAATTTCCATGACACGCATGTTCTGTACTTCGACCATCATCTGAAACGCTCTTGAATACACAAAGTCGCCGACCAGCACACTGGCGGCATTGCCGAACATGGTGTTGGCAGTTGCCTGGCCGCGGCGCATGGCAGATTCGTCGACCACGTCATCATGTAGCAATGTGGCGGTATGAATGAACTCGACAACCGCGGCCAGCTGGTGGTGCGTGGGTGTGATGCTGCCGAAGGCGCCGGCAGAAAGCAGCACCAGCGCCGGTCTCAGCCGCTTGCCGCCGCCATTGATGATGTAGTTCGCAACCTGGTTGACCAATACGACTTCGGAGTGCAGGGAGCGGCGAATGACGGCGTCGACTGCCGTCATGTCTTTGGCGATGCATGATAATAAGTCTTGAGACACGTGATTTGCTCTGAACAGTTGTGCGCTATGGAACTGCTAATCCAAAGTCGAATTCATGATGTTAAAATCAAGCTTCGGATTCTAGCATATCCGCTATCGTCTGATGGCCCTATCAGGCGCATCCGGGAGTTGCAAGAACGTTGTAATGGCCGAGAAGAAAAGCAATAAATGGGTTTGCTTTCCCTAGGCTTTTACGTATAATGCGCGATTCATTTGAAAGCGTAGCGAACGAGGCTTAATCATGTATGCAGTCATCAAAACCGGCGGTAAACAGTACCGTGTAGCCGCTGGCGATAAGCTAAAGGTTGAAAAATTGGCAGGTGAAGTCGGTAGCGACATCACGCTGGATCAAGTATTAATGGTGGCAGATGGCGATAACGTGACCATCGGTGCGCCTCTGATTGACGGTGCGAGTGTCAAGGCCAAGGTGGTTGCACACGGCCGCGGCGACAAGGTGATGATTTTCAAATTCCGCCGCCGCAAGCACTATCGCAAGACCCAGGGTCACCGTCAGGATTTCACGGAAATCGAAATCGGCACAATCGCAGCGGCAGGCAAGGCATCCAAGGCCAAAGCAGCGGCAGCTGAGTAATAAGGGAATAAATCATGGCACATAAAAAAGCAGGCGGCAGTTCCCGTAACGGTCGCGACTCACAAGCCAAGCGCCTCGGCGTCAAGGCTTACGGCGAGCAGCTCGTCAGCGCCGGCAGCATCATCGTTCGCCAACGCGGTACGCGTATGCATGCCGGCGACAACGTCGGCATGGG
>DIVE01000053.1:17076-17834 GCA_002423265.1 Methylophilaceae bacterium UBA6140
GCCTCTGGTGCTGACTGAAACCATAGAAGCGGAAATAATCCAGAAATGAAGTTTATCGACGAAGCAACAATCAAGGTTTACGCTGGTGACGGCGGCAACGGTGCTGCGACGTTTCGTCGTGAGAAATACGAGCCTATGGGCGGCCCCAGTGGTGGTGACGGCGGTCGAGGCGGCTCAATCTTTGTTGTTGCCGATCTTAATATCAATACGCTTGTGGATTATAGATACACGCGTACTTTCCGTGCCCAGCGCGGCGAGAATGGCCGTAGTTCCGACTGCTACGGTGCCAAGGGCGAAGACCTGATCCTGCGGGTGCCGGTAGGTACCGTGATCAGCGATAAAGCCAGCGGTCAGGTACTGGTCGATCTGGCGGAAAACGGTCAAAAAGCCTTGCTGGCAAAAGGCGGTAACGGAGGCTTGGGCAATATACATTTCAAGACCAGCACCAACCGGGCGCCAAGGCAATGTACACCCGGCGAGCCTGGGGAGGAGCTGGAGCTTTACATGGAGCTCAAGGTGCTGGCGGATGTCGGTCTGCTCGGCATGCCGAATGCGGGCAAATCCACTTTTATCCGTTCAGTTTCTGCAGCCAAGCCGAAAGTGGCCGATTATCCGTTTACCACCCTGCATCCCAATCTCGGCGTGGTGCGTGTCGATACCAACCGCAGTTTCGTCATCGCCGATATTCCGGGACTGATCGAGGGGGCGGCCGAAGGTGCCGGGCTGGGACATCAGTTTCTGCGCCATCTGGCACGTAC
>DIVE01000053.1:17839-19080 GCA_002423265.1 Methylophilaceae bacterium UBA6140
GGCTGGGACGGCCCATGCTTTGCCATTTCCGCCATCAGTGGTGGCGGCACCAAAGAGCTGGTCTATGCCATCATGGAGCACCTGGAAAACTCGAAACGCCTGGAAGCGGAATCCACGAAAGATGAAGTCCCTACTGATTGATGCACAGACGCTGGTCGTCAAGGTCGGCTCCAGTCTGGTCACCAACAATGGCCAGGGACTCGATCTGGCGGCCATATCCGCTTGGGTCACGCAAATTTCACAGCTGGTCAAAGAACAGCGTCAAGTCGTTCTGGTTTCCAGCGGTGCGGTTGCAGAAGGGATGCAAAGACTGGGCTGGAGGAAGCGCCCGACCAATATCAACGAGTTGCAGGCCGCTGCGGCAGTAGGGCAGATGGGCCTCGTGCAGATGTACGAATCATGCTTCAGCCAGCATGGGCTGCATACAGCACAGGTGCTGCTCACCCACGAAGATCTGGCCGACCGCAAGCGCTATCTGAACGCGCGCAGCACGCTGCGTACCTTGCTTGATCTCAACGTGATTCCCATCATTAATGAGAACGACACGGTGGTCACCGACGAAATCCGTTTCGGCGATAACGACACCCTGGCTTCGCTGGTCGCGAACCTCATTGAAGCCGATGTGCTGGTGATACTGACGGATCAGAGCGGGCTTTACTCGGCCGACCCCAGAAAAAATCCGGATGCAGTGTTCATCGAACGCGAAATTGCCGGCAACCCTGAGCTGGAAAAAATGGCAGGTGGTGCGGGGACGGCGATCGGCAGCGGCGGCATGTTGACAAAGATACTCGCAGCCAAGCGGGCAGCCCGCAGTGGTGCCGGCACTATCATTGCATCCGGCCGCGAACCCGAGGTTCTGGTTCGTCTGGCGCAAGGCGAGGCAATCGGTACTCATCTGCACGCAGAGCAAATGAAGACTGTTGCCAGAAAACAATGGCTTGCCGATCACCTGCGCCTGGCAGGTAAAGTCACGCTGGATGCGGGCGCTACCAAAGCGTTGCTGAAGGACGGTAAAAGCCTGTTGCCGATCGGCGTGGTCAAGGTTGAAGGTAATTTCGACCGCGGCGATGTGGTGGCCTGTATGGACGCAGATGGCAAGGAGATCGCCCGCGGCTTGATCAATTACAATGCGGCGGAAACCGCGAGAATTCTCCGTAAACCCAGCAGTGAGATTGAAAAAATACTCGGCTACATCGATGAAGCTGAGTTGATACACCGTGACAATCTGGTGCTGCTGTAGC
>DIVE01000013.1 GCA_002423265.1 Methylophilaceae bacterium UBA6140
GGATTCTGGGGCGATTTCATGCCGCAGTTCAACGACCTGACCTGGGTGTCTGCACCGACCGATGTTCCCGATGCCGTACCCGACCCCTGCTTGCCGCATGCGTCGTGGACGGCCCAGCATACCAGCAATCTGGTTGGTATTCCGCTACAGATGTATGGCGATACGGTACCGGCAGGTGCCGGTTGTGTGACCAACCTCGCCAGCAACAAAAAGCCCGGCACTGATGTGCTGGTGGTGCGTCATGCGGATACCTGCATACCGGGCGACGCCAATTGTGAAGAGGAGATGGCGGGCAAACTCTATTTCCAGCCGTCGCAGTGCGAAAGCAACCCGCAGGAGCCGAATACGCTTAACACGATAAAACTGAGCGATGCTGCATCCGGCATCAACGATTTCTACAACGGATTTCAGATCAATATCGTCTGGGGCATCGGTATCGGTCAAACGCGCACCATTACCGATTACGATGGTGCCAGCCGCGTTGCTACGGTTGACCCTGCATGGGAAACCGGCAAGGCACCGAAGATTTCTTCGGTCTACACCTTCAGTTACGCGCTGAATACCGATCGCCATATCTTTCTCCAGCGGGATTGCATTACCCCGGCAGACAAGCGCAAATTCGTTTCCAATATCTACTATGTTCGCAACTATGCCAATGCTGTCGGCGACGGCATTCCGACCCTGATGCTTTCGCAGTTCGATCTTGCCGGTGGCGTGCTGGCGCACCAGACAGCCGTGCCCTTGATCGAAGGCATCGAGAGCTTGGTGGTCGAGCTTGGCATCGACAGCATCAGCGATGCCGGCATCGATATCATCAACGATCCAGCGCCCAATCGTTATATCGACGCGGTCAACTGGAACGACAGCTACAACCTGATCTCGCCGGTCAATCGCGGCGATGGCTCACCGGATTACTATGTGCGCTGTACCGCCGCCGCCCCTTGCAGCGCAGAAGAACTGGCCAATGTTGTCGCCGCCAGGATTCATGTGCTTGCCCGCTCCGACAGCCCGACGCTGGGCTATACCGACAGCAAGACCTACAACCTCGGTGATACGGTGCTGGGGCCGTTCAACGATGGCTACAAACGGCATGTGTTTTCAACCAGCGTGCGCCTCAATAATGTCTCCGGCCGCAGAGAAACGCCATGATGCCCGCCTGCCGTAACGCCGAACGCGGCGCCACATTGGTCATGAGCCTGATTCTGCTGGTGCTGATCACTCTGATTGTGACCACGGCTTTCACGCTCAGCACGACCAACCTCAAGGCGGTTGCCAACATGCAGGCGCGCGATGAGGCGATTGCCGCCGCCAACAAGGCGATCGAACAGGTGTTCAGTTCCACTTTCACCGCCGCACCGACGGCCGAAGCCATCAATGTGGATATCGATAACGACAGCACGACGGATTATGTCGTCAATATCGCTACGCCGACCTGTATACGCGCAACGCTGGACACGCCACCAACCGTCAGTAGCGTATCTCTTGGAACGGCCTTGTCCTCCGTTTCAACCTGGAACACGGTGTGGGATGTCGAAGCCGAAGTCGAAGACAACCGTAGCGGAGCCAGAACCATCGTCAATGCAGGCATACGCGTCACCATGAGCCAGGTGCAAAAAGACGCGGTATGCCCATGACCCGAATAATGAATGGCCCGAAAGATGATTGGATAACGCCATGCTGAAAAACGCCATCAAGACCCTGATATTTGCGGCAGCGCTGATTACGCAACCCTATGCCCATGCAGAAGACATCGATCTATTTGTAGGGGCTACACCGGGTGAAGTGACGAAGCCGAATGTGCTGATCCTGCTGGACAACACCGGTAACTGGAGTTCGCCGTTTGCGAATGAGATTCAAGCACTGGTAACTACTTTCAATGCGCTGCCCGAGAACAAGTTCCGTGTCGGCCTCATGATGTTCACCGAGACCAGTAGCGGCGACAGCAACCTCGATGGTGCCTATGTGCGTGCTGCCATCCGCACCATGACGCCGGAAAACAAGGCGTTGTATGCTGTGATGATTAACAGTTTTCATTCCGCTAACGACAGGTCAAATAGCGGCAAGCTGGGCAAGGCCATGGCCGAAGCCTATTACTATTTTGCCGGCAAGGCGCCTTACACCGGCAATAACAAGAACAAGACGGACTACACCGGCAATGCCTACAACCCAAGTCCGGTATCGCTGGGTGCCTCCCTTCAGGCATCACGCGATATCTGGGCCTTAACCGGTAACGCCCTGCCGTCCAAAAGCGGCTCGCCCTACAACAATCCGGTCAGCGCGGGAGATGCCTGCGCCAAGAATTTCATCATTTATATCAGTAATGGTGCAGCTCAGGACAGTAATGCCGACTCAGTCGAGGCTGCGACCTTGCTTGCCAAGGCAGGCGGTAATACCAGTACCATTCCGATTTCACCAAGCGGTTCCATGGGTAATATGGGCGATGAATGGGCGCGGTTCATGAAGTCCAGTAACGAAGAAATCACTACTTATACAATTGATGTGAACAAGGTGGCGACCGGCCAGGGGCCGGGGTGGACAGCACTGCTACAGAGCATGGCGAATGTCAGTGAGGGCAAGTATTTCGATGTGGAGAGTCAGGGTGATCAAATCATCAAGGTGCTCAACACCATATTTTCAGAAATCCAGTCAGTGAACAGCGTGTTCGCCTCAGTCAGTCTGCCGATCAGTGTTAACACGCAGGGTACCTATCTGAATCAGGTCTATGTCGGTATGTTCCGTCCTGAGGAAAATGCCGGCCCTCGCTGGCCGGGTAATCTCAAGCAGTACAAACTTGGTTTCGAAGCGGGTGCGCTCAAACTTCTGGATGCCGATGGCAAGGCGGCAATCAATGCCAATACCGGCTTTATTGCAGAGTGTGCACGCAGCTTCTGGACGCCGATGATGATTGACGATTACTGGCCTTCACCATTGGGCGAGTGTTTGCTACCGAATGCCAAACGATCCAACTCGCCTGATGGCGACGTAGTCGAAAAAGGGGCGCAGGCGTATAAGTTGCGCAGCATCACAGTTGCGGACCGTAATTTGCAAACCTGTTCCACCACAGCATGTACCGGCCTGTCCGAGTTCAAGGCCGGTCTTTCCGATGCGCGTATAGATGCTGATGCGACGGAACGCGACAAACTGATTAACTGGTTGCGCGGATTGAATAACACTACACCTGCCGAGCTAGGGAAAAATCCGGCCGAGATGCGGCCTTCGGTTCATGGCGATGTCGTTCATTCGAGGCCAGTGGCGATCAACTACGGTACCGATGAAATGCCGCAGGTGGTGGTGTTCTATGGGGGCAACGATGGCATATTGCGGGCCATCAACGGTAATCGTGAGGATGACATGGATATCAGCGGGAAAGCCCCCGGCATGGAGTTGTGGGGTTTTGTCGTGCCGGAGTTCTACAACAAGATCAAGCGTCTTCGTCAGGATGGGCCTGCCATCAAATTCCCTGGACAGATTGATCTCGATCCGTCGCAAATACCCAAGGATTATGGTGTTGACGGTTCAATTACGGCGTATGCCGAGAACGGTAACGCCTGGATATTTGCGACCTTGCGCCGCGGCGGCCGGGCCTTCTATTCGTTCGATTTCAGTAATCTGGATGAAGGCCAGGCTCCCTCACTCAAATGGCGTATCGGCTGCCCGAACGTGAGCAATGATATCGACTGCACGTCCGGCTACAGCGACATGGGGCAGTCCTGGTCTGCCCTCAGGCCGATCAAGGCCAGCGGATACAACGACGGTTTAACGCCATTACTGATGGTCGGCGGCGGTTACGATACCTGCCACGACAACCCGGATGATCAGAATACCGGCAGTTGCGGCAGCAAGGGCCGCAGAATCTACGTGATCGATGCCGATAACGGGAGTCTGGTAAAAGCGTTCAATACTGACAGCAGCGTGGTCGGTGACATTGCCATCGTACCGGATGCCGAAAGCGGGTTGATCAAATACGCTTATGTCGCAGACCTCGGCGGCAATGTTTACCGTATTTCCGGGGCAACTGCCAACAGCGAGATCGGAACAACACCGCCCGCCAACTGGACCATCACCAAAATCGCAACCTTCGGCGGCGCAGGAATCGACAACCGCAAATTCATGTTTGCGCCCGATGTGCTGGACGAAGGCGGCGGTAATTATGTCCTGCTACTGGGTTCCGGTGACCGCGAAAAGCCGCTCACCAGCTATACCACGGCGACCATGGTCAATAATCGCTTCTATATGATCAAGGACAAACCGGGTGAAGCCAGCTGGCTGGCATCCGAGAACTTGAATTGCGGCGCCGATATCATTTGTCATGCTTCGCTGGTTGCCATTACGACCGACGAGGCGCCGACAGACACCGAGCTGAAACAGAAAAAGGGCTGGTATCTGGCACTGAAATCTCAGGAGCAGGTGGTGACGACAGCCATCACCGTGTTCGGTACCGTGACTTTCAGCACGCATCAGCCGACGCCGCCGGAGGCCGGCAGTTGCGGCTCCAACCTCGGTACTGCACGTGTCTATAACATCAGTTACCGCAATGCTACGAGCCGCAATGGTACCCCCTATCGCGAACAGGTGATTGTCGGCGGCGGTTTGCCGCCATCGCCGGTGGCGGGCATGGTAACGCTGGACGATGGCAGGACGATTCCCTTCATCATCGGCGCCAAACCGACCTCGGCACTGGAGGGGGCCGAGCCGCCACCGCCCAGCGATGTGTTCAGACCCAAGGGCCGGGTTTACTGGAATATCAAAAAGTAAATGAAGGCATTGCTGATGAGATGGTATGCATCCGGCTTTCATTCAAGCCGTGGTTTCAGCATGGTGGAGCTGATGATGGCGATTGCCATTCTGGCCATACTGGCAACGGTTGCGATTCCTTCTTTCAGCGAGTTTGCGCTGGCGAACAAGCTGCGTGCCTATTCCAACAATCTGGTTGCCAGCGTCCATCTGACGCGCAGCGAGGCCATCAAGCGCAATCAGGTGGTCGAGATGTGCGTCTCAACCAACGGCAGTACTTGCGGTGAGGGCGGCTGGGAACAGGGCTGGATCATTCTGGCGGGTGAGACGGTGCTGCACAGGCAGCAGGCGGTGGTCGATGGCTTCAGAATCAGCGCGTCGGGTGGATTGGAAACCTTGAGCTTTCAGCCTACCGGCCTGGCGGCCACAAAGGCACAGTTTACCGTTTGCCGCGCCACGCCGACCACAGGCGCTCAGGAGAGCATCGTCAGCGTCAGCATCACCGGCAAGCCATCGGTGAGAAGAACCGAAACCGGCATCTGCCCCTGATCTTCCGGCACTGAACCTTTAGCTGAAGGATGGCCTAGTCGTTGGACAACAGCCTGGCGGTGACCAGCCCGTTGATGATGCCGAAGACCAGCGCGGCCAATGCGAACACGGGTGTCAGATACGCTATCCCCGCGTGCGGTATCAGCCAGAGCCAGACGACCAGCAGTTGACCGCCGATATGGGCAAACGCGGCGAGTATGCTGAGGCTGACCGGGCCGAACCAGCGGCGCGGCAGCCGTATGGCGAAAAACAGCACCAGCAGGCTGGTGATGGCACCGCTCAGGCTCAGTACAAATGTCGGCGACAGCATGTGCCCCAGCAACAGGCTGCCGGCAAACACCCGCAACAAACTGACCCAGGCCGCCGTGCCGATGCCGAATTTATACAGCACATAGAGCGTGACGATATTGGCGATACCCGGCTTCACTCCCGGCAAGGGCGAAGGCAGCACGGCCTCGATCAGATGCAGGCCGATGGCGATGGCCGCCAGTTTTGCAATGCGGTGATCGTCCGCATTGGCCAGTAATATATGGCTGTTTTTTTCGCTCATTGGGGTTGGCTTTCGTGTCGCCTAGTAATTGAGCGAGTCATGGATTTTCCTGCTGCCCAGCAGCTCGACGCTGACCTGATTGGGCAGGCACATGGCGACCTGTCCGGCCTGATCGAGCCAGCCCTGTTTGACGCAATACTGCCGCGCTCCCGGGTCGCTGGCGACGCGCGCCCTGCCGTGATCGATGACGACGGTGGTGATGCCGAGCGGCCCGGGCACTTCCACCACGCGCTGCTGGTTGATGCTGAGGGTGGAATGAATCTGGTTGCCTGCGCGTATCTGCACCTTGCTGGCGGTTTCACCCAGCCACAGGCTGTCGAACAGCACCATCACCACGGCGATGGTGGTCAGCACGGTGAGCCAGTCGCCGGGCCGGATGGCGCCGATCAAATCACGGTAAGGTCTGGAGGATATTGGGTTTGACATCGGTTTTCCATTGCAGGCGTTTCTGCATGGCTGCGCTGACACTGATATTGCCTGCCTGATCGATCGTCATGTAATGCGTCAGGCCCAATTGTTGTGCCATCTTTTTGCGATTTTCCGGCTCGGTAATGAATATCGGTTTGGAGTCGGCATCGGAGCGTGTGCCGGTGAGATTGCCCGGCGGCACAAGAACGGTGACCGATTGCAAATGCCGGGCCGGGTAGCCGCTACGCGGATCGAGCACGTGGCAATAGCGAACGCCGTCCAGTTCGAAATAGCGCTGATAATCGCCCGAGGTGCCGATCGCCCAGCCGTCTTCCAGATCAAGCGAGGCGATGGCGCCGGATTTGCGCGGATGCTGGATGCCGATATGCCAGGGCCGTTCGCCATGCCGGCCCAGGGCCATGACGTTGCCGCCGATGTTGATCAGGGCATTTTTGGCCTGTTCGGATTTAAGATAAGCCGCAGCGCGGTCGAGCGCGTAACCCTTGGCATAGCCGCCGAGATCGAGCCGCACGGCGGTGTTGCGGCTGCTGAGTAGAATCCGGCCGTCGTTTTTGCGATTGATGCGGATATCTTCCATGCGCGGGTTGGCGGCGACCAGCCTATCGATTGCCTTGCGATCGATGTCGACGGCGCTGAAACTGTCGCGCTGGAAGCCCCATTGCTGTATGAGCCCGCCAATGGCCGGATTGAACAGCCCGCCGGAAGCTGCCGAGAAGACGCCGGCCTGTTCGATGATGTCGGCCATCTCCGTGTCTATGCTGATGCTTTCGCCGGCTGCAATTGCGCGGTTGATGCGGCTCAGCTCGCTCGATTCATCCCATGCGTGCAGTTTCTGGTGCAGGCGCTGAAAATCCTGCTGAATCCTGCTGGCAAGTTCTGCGGCACGGCTTTCTTCTTCGCCGTAAATCGTGATATCGACCAGCGTGCCGAATACGTAGCTTTGCGATTGATAGACCGGTTCGCGCCCGCAGGCGGAAAGGGCAAAGACCATTAGCCACAGAGCGCACAGAGACCAAAAGTTAATCCGGCGTGACATGATGAACTCAGGTTTTCTCTGTGGTCTCTGTGCGCTCTGTGGCTGAAATCTGCTTTTCCAGTGCATCCATGAAAATCTCCGCCGGCTTGCAATCGGTTTGCGCCGCAATTTCGACCATGCCGGTCGGGCTGGTGACGTTGATCTCGGTCAGGTAGTCGCCGATGACGTCGAGTCCGACCAGAAACAGGCCTTTTTCCTTCAGCACCTTGCCTACGGTTTTAGCGATTTCGCGGTCGCGCGCGCTCAACGGTTGCGCCACGCCCTTGCCACCGGCGGCAAGGTTGCCGCGCGTTTCTCCGGCCATCGGGATGCGAGCCAGTGCCCAGGGCAGCGGCTCGCCGTCGATGACGATGATGCGTTTGTCGCCGTCGACGATCTGCGGCAGGTAGCGCTGTGCCATGATGGTGCGGCTGCCGAACTGCGTCATGGTTTCCAGAATGACGCCGATATTGGGGTCTTTGCCGGTCAGGCGGAATACGCTGTTGCCGCCCATGCCGTCCAGCGGCTTGACGACGATGTCGCCATGTTCGGCGAGAAACTGGCGGATCAGGCTTTGATTGCGGGTGACCAGGAATTCCGGCGCGAATTGCGGAAAATGGGTGACGGCCAGTTTTTCGTTCCAGTCGCGTACCGAGCCGGGGTTGTTGAGTATGCGGGCGCCCTGGTTACGGGCAAATTCCAGCAGATAGGTGCTGTAGAGGAATTCGTTATCGAACGGCGGGTCTTTTCGCATCAGCACCGCATCGAAATCCTCGGGCGCGTTCTCCTGCGGCGTATCGATTTCGTACCAGTCGCGTCCTTCGATGAATTTGAACGGGCGCGTGATCAGCCGCGCGCGGTCATGCCGTAGAAAAAGACCTCCCTGTTCGGCGACGAACAGACTGTGGCCGCGCGTCTGCGCGACCCGCATGATGGCAAGGCTGGTGTCCTTGTAAGTGACGAGGCTGGCGAGCGGGTCGAGGATGAAGGCGAGGCGCATGGTCAGTTCAGCGGATCGGTTTCTTCGAGCTCGATGGCGGCGGCCAGCAGCGCCAGCCGGGCGACTACGCCATAAGCATAGAAACGGTTGGGCACGGCATCGGGCGCGCTGCTGACATCGGGCAGCGAGCAGGAGGCCTCGAATGCCAGCGGCACGAAATGCATGCCGGGGGCGTTGAGATTCTCGTCGATGGCGCGGCCGGTATGCACGCGATAAAAGCCGCCGACGACGAAGTGATCCATCATGTAGACCACCGGTTCGGCAACCGCATCATTGATGCTCTCGAAGGTGTAGACGCCTTCCTGCAATATCACTTCCGAGACCTGCAGACCTTCCTTCACCACCGACATCTTGTTGCGCTGCTTGCGGTTAAGGTCGCGCATGTCGTCCGGGCTTTTTACGGTCATGATGCCCATGCCGTAAGTGCCGGCGTCCGCCTTGACGATGACGAAAGGTTCCTGATCGACACCGTATTGCCGGTATTTCTCACCGATCTTGGCGAGCAGGGTTTCCACCTTGCCGGCCAGGCAGTCCTCGCCTGTGCGGGCCTGAAAGTCGATGCCGCTGCAGGTTTCGTAATAGGGGTTGAGCAGCCACTCGTCGATTTCGAGCAGATCGGCGAATTCGCTTGCAACCCGGTTGTAGGCGGCGAAATGGTTGGATTTGCGGCGCGTGGCCCAGCCTGCGTGCAAGGGTGGAATCAGGTTCTGTTCGATGTTCTGCAGAATTTCCGGCACGCCGCCGGAGAGGTCGTTGTTGAGCAGCACGGCGCAACTGTCGAAACCTTCCAGCACCAGCCGGTTGCCTTTGCGTTTGACCGGTTCCAGCAACAGGTGGTGTCCATCCTGCGTATCGAGCGTCGTCGGCTCGGTGATTTCCGGATTCAGGCTGCCGATGCGCACGTCCAGACCGGCCTGTTTGAGGATTGTGTGCAGTGCCGCCACATTGCGCAGGTAATAGATGTTGCGCGTATGGTTCTCCGGGATCAGCAGCAGGCGATGCGCTTCCGGGCAGACTTTTTCTACCGCGGTCATCGCCGCCTGCACGCAAAGCGGCTGAAAGTCGGAGTTGAGGTTGTTGAAGCCGCCGGGAAACAGGTTGGTATCCACCGGCGCCAGTTTGAAGCCGGCATTGCGCAGATCGACCGAAGCATAGAAGGGCGAGGCATGCTCCAGCCATTGTCCGCGAAACCAGTGTTCGATCTTGGGCATGGCTGTCAGCATGCGTTTTTCGAGATCAAGCAGCGGGCCGTTGAGGGCGGTAGTCAGATGAGGAACCATGTGAGATCACTTGAAAAAGGTGTCGTGAGATTTTAGCGCATATTGTCCACACGGGGCGGCGCTAAAAAAACGGGCGCCAGGCGCCCGAAAGAGGAGGAGGTAAACATGGAAATCAAGCATGCGGTATCCGGAGGTCTTGCAACCTGTAGAGCACGATGCTTGCCAGTAATTTAGCAATACTTGTGCCAACCGGTTTATTACGCAAAACCGGTGTTTATGCGGGGTAGTGGTACGTGATGTGCACCATGAGTGAAATCGCTGCACCGCAAACAGGCGGCGCGCTTGCGGGCAATAAAAAAAGCGGGCACGCATGCCCGCTTTCCTATCCGCATGTTGCCGGATTAACTGTGATACGCACGTTCGCCGTGGGATGTCGTATCCAGACCTTCGCGCTCGGATTCCTCGGAGACGCGCAGACCGATCAACAGATCGACGATCTTGTAGAGGATGTAGCTGACGACGGTACACCAGACGATGGTGACGACCACTGCATAAACCTGGGTGTAGAGTTGCGAGCCCATGGTCACGCCTTCAGCGAAACCGACACCGCCGAGCGAAGGCGCAGCCAGAACTGCCACGCCGATCGCGCCGATGATACCGGCCACACCGTGGATACCGAAGACATCGAGCGAGTCATCGTAACCCAGCTTGCTCTTCAGTGCGGTGACTGCCCAGAAGCTGATGATGCTGGCGACGAAGCCGAGGACGATCGCGCCCATCGGGCCGATGAAGGCGCAGGCAGGGGTGATGGCGACCAGACCGGCAATCGCACCGGAGGCACCGCCCAGCATGGAAGGCTTGCCCTTCATGATCCACTCGATGAAGATCCAACCCAGTACTGCTGCAGCTGTGGCCACTTGTGTGTTGACCATTACCAGACCGGCAGTGCCGTTGGCAGCCAGCGCGCTACCGACGTTGAAGCCGAACCAGCCGGCCCACAGCAGGGAGGCGCCGATCATGGTCATCACCATGCTGTGCGGCGGCATGGCTTCCTTACCGTAACCGATACGCTTGCCGATAACGAGTGCGCCGACCAGTGCGGCAATACCGGCGTTGATGTGAACCACGGTACCACCGGCGAAGTCCATTGCGCCGTCAGCTGCAAGGATGCCACCGCCCCAGACCATGTGCGCGACCGGGATGTAGACGAAGGTGACCCAGAGTGCAACGAACACCAGCAAAGCGGAGAACTTGATGCGCTCGGCAAAGGCACCGACGATCAGAGCCGGCGTAATCGCAGCAAAGGTCAGCTGGAAGGTGATGAAGATGAACTCGGGGATGGTGCCGCTCAGGCTGTCACCGGTAACGCCGGCCAGGAAGGCCTTGCTCAAGCCGCCGATGTAACCGTTGAGGCCGCCGCCGTCGGTGAAGGCCAGACTGTAGCCATAGATGACCCACAGCACGGAGATCAGCGAGAAGGTGACAAACACCTGCATTAGCACCGACAGCATGTTCTTGGCGCGCACGAGGCCGCCGTAGAACAATGCGAGGCCGGGAATCGCCATCAGCACGACCAGAACAGTCGCCACGATCATCCAGGCGGTATCGCCGGAATCAAGTGTGGCTTCTTCTTCAACTGCCGCTTCTTCAGTCGCCGCCGCATCTGCAGCAGGGGCTTCTTCAACGACCATCTCAACCGCAGGCGCCAGCTCTTCAGCCGGCATGGCTTCTTCTGCGACACCAATGCCGCTGAAGCCCAGCATGCTCATCAGAGCAATCATGGATAGTATCTTTTTCATGTCATTCCCCTTATAGCGCGTCCGGACCGGTTTCGCCGGTGCGGATGCGGTAAACCTGCTCAAGATTGAAGACAAAAATCTTGCCGTCACCGATCTTGCCGGTGGTTGCGGATTTTTCGATGGCTTCGACGACCTGATCCAGCATGTCGTCGGCAATGGCGACTTCCAGTTTAACCTTGGGCAGAAAATCGACGACATATTCGGCGCCACGGTAAAGTTCGGTGTGGCCTTTCTGACGTCCAAAACCTTTTACTTCGGTCACGGTGATGCCCTGCACGCCGATGGCGGAGAGAGCTTCACGTACCTCGTCAAGCTTGAACGGCTTGATGATAGCGGATACGAATTTCATGTTTGTCTCCTGGTGAGTGTTGAAAAGCGGCGAAGCAGGTTGCTTGCTGCTTCGCCACTGCCTTGCTAACCCCGATTAAAAGGTCTTTTGTACAAAGAACGTGAACTGATCCTTGGCGATGTTCTGGCCGGATGCGTCGGTGAACGAGGCATTCGATTTCACATCAGCCGAGGTGTAGTAACCGCCGACATTGACGCCGTTA
>DIVE01000061.1:0-8618 GCA_002423265.1 Methylophilaceae bacterium UBA6140
CACACTCCTCCCGCTTTGCACATCCGCTTCCTTCGTTGAAGTCTTTCAGGAAGCTAAATCATTACAAGGAGTTATGAATTGCCACAAGCCCTGCCAGCCATGCAGCCTGCAATCCTGGTTCTTGCAGACGGGACAGTGTTTAGAGGCATTTCAATCGGCGCTTCAGGTCATACAGTAGGTGAAGTGGTGTTCAACACTTCGATGACCGGCTACCAGGAAATTCTCACCGACCCTTCCTATACCGAACAGATCGTCACGCTCACTTATCCGCATATCGGCAATACCGGCGTCAACAGCGAGGATGTCGAGGCTGACAGAATCTATGCGAGCGGACTCATCATCCGTGATCTGCCCTTGGTACATAGCAACTGGCGTGCCGAGCAAAGTCTTTCCGATTATCTGATTGCCAATAATGTGGTCGGGATTGCCGATATCGATACGCGCAAGCTGACCCGCATTCTGCGCGAAAAAGGCGCACAGGCCGGCTGTATCATGGCGGCCGGACCAGCGCGCAGTTCTTCGCGCGCTGCATCCGCGCCGGACATGCCCCTTGCGGGTATGGCTGGCGAGATTGACGAGGCCAAGGCGCTGGAACTGTCCAGGGGTTTCCCCGGCCTGTCCGGCATGGATCTGGCCAAGGTCGTTAGTACCGAAAAGCCTTATGACTTTGAAGATGGTGAATGGGTGCTGGGCCAAGGCTACTCAAAGCCGGGTGCTACAAAATTCAATGTGGTCGCTTTCGATTACGGCGTCAAGCGCAACATCCTGCGCATGCTGGTTGAGCGCGGCTGCAAGGTGACTGTGCTACCGGCGCAGGCAACGGCAGAGGATGCGTTGGCGCTGCAACCGGACGGTATTTTCCTGTCCAACGGCCCCGGCGATCCGGAGCCCTGCGATTACGCCATCAAGGCCATCAATACCCTGGTCGAGACCGGTATTCCGGTGTTCGGCATCTGTCTGGGTCATCAGTTGCTTGCATTGGCCAGTGGCGCCAAAACCATGAAGATGAAGTTCGGCCATCACGGGGCCAATCACCCGGTGCAGGATCTGGACAACCAGCGCGTTTACATCACCAGCCAGAATCATGGTTTTTCCGTCGATGTTGACAGTCTTCCGGCCAATGTGCGTATTACGCACGTTTCCCTGTTCGACGGCAGTCTGCAGGGCATCGCCCGCACCGACAAGCCTGCGTTCAGCTTCCAGGGGCATCCTGAAGCGAGCCCCGGTCCGCATGAACTGAGCTACTTGTTCGACCGTTTTATTGAATTGATGGAAAAGAGGAAGTAAAGGGAAAGTGGTAAAGGGTAAAGGGTGAAGGGTAAAGGGTAAAATCCTGCGCTCTCCGCCCTTCACCCTTCACCCTTCACCCTTCCCAGCAAAATGCCAAAACGTACAGACATTAAAAGTATTCTCATTATCGGCGCCGGCCCTATCGTTATCGGTCAGGCCTGCGAGTTCGACTACTCCGGCGCACAGGCCTGCAAGGCGCTGCGCGAGGAAGGTTATCGCGTCATTCTGGTCAATTCAAATCCGGCCACCATCATGACCGACCCGGAAATGGCGGATGCCACCTATATCGAGCCGATTACCTGGCAGATGGTGGAAAAAATCATCGAGAAAGAGCGTCCGGATGCGCTGCTGCCGACCATGGGCGGCCAGACCGCGCTGAACTGCGCGCTGGATCTCGCCAGGCATGGTGTTCTGGAGAAATACAAGGTCGAATTGATCGGCGCCAGCAAGGAGGCGATCGACAAGGCGGAAGACCGCGAGAAGTTCAAGCAGGCGATGACCAAGATCGGTCTCGGCTCCGCGCGCTCGGCTGTTGCGCACAGCATGGAAGAAGCCTTGCAGGTGCAGGCCACGATCGGATATCCGGCCATCATCCGCCCTTCGTTCACCATGGGCGGCAGCGGCGGCGGTATCGCCTATAACCGCGAAGAATTTCTTGCCATCTGCGAACGCGGTCTGGAAGCCTCGCCCACCAGCGAATTGTTGATCGAGGAATCGCTGCTCGGCTGGAAAGAATATGAGATGGAAGTGGTGCGTGACCGCGAGGACAACTGCATCATCATCTGCTCGATCGAAAACCTCGACCCGATGGGCGTGCATACCGGCGACTCGATCACCGTCGCACCGGCGCAGACGCTGACCGACAAGGAATATCAGATCATGCGCAACGCTTCGCTGGCGGTATTGCGTGAGATCGGTGTCGACACCGGCGGCTCCAACGTGCAGTTTGCCATTAATCCTGATGATGGCCGCATGATCGTCATCGAGATGAACCCGCGTGTGTCGCGCTCTTCTGCGCTGGCTTCCAAGGCCACCGGTTTTCCGATCGCCAAGGTNNGCCAAACTGGCTGTCGGTTATACCCTGAATGAACTGAAGAACGAGATTACCGGTGGCGCAACGCCGGCCTCGTTCGAGCCATCCATCGATTACGTGGTGACCAAGATCCCGCGTTTCGCGTTTGAAAAATTCCCGCAGGCCGATTCGCGTCTCACCACGCAGATGAAATCGGTGGGCGAGGTGATGGCCATCGGCCGCACTTTCCAGGAATCCTTCCAGAAAGCGCTGCGCGGTCTGGAAGTCGGCGTTGACGGTCTTGACGAAATCAGCACCGATATCGACCGCATCAAGAAGGAGCTGGGCGAACCCGGCCCGGAACGTATCTGGTACGTCGGCGATGCTTTCCGCCAGAGCATGAGCGTTAAAGAAGTATTTCAGCTGTCGAAGATCGATCCCTGGTTCCTCGTGCAGATCGCCGATATCGTCCAGCGCGAACAGTCGCTGGCGGGCCGCAACCTGGCCGACCTCGACCGTGACATGCTGTTCCAGCTGAAGCGGCGCGGTTTTTCCGACCGCCGTCTGGCCAGACTGCTGGCGACCGATCAGCACGCCGTGCGTGCCTACCGTCAGGCGCTCAATGTGCGTCCGGTCTACAAGCGTGTCGATACCTGTGCGGCCGAGTTTGCCACCAACACGGCCTATATGTACTCGACCTACGAGGAAGAGTGCGAATCGAAACCGAACAGCAAAAAGAAGATCATGGTGCTGGGCGGCGGCCCGAACCGAATCGGTCAGGGTATCGAGTTCGACTATTGCTGCGTGCACGCGGCTTTCGCCATGCGCGAGGATGGTTATGAAACCATCATGGTCAATTGTAACCCGGAGACCGTTTCCACCGATTACGACACTTCCGACCGTCTCTATTTCGAGCCGGTGACATTGGAAGATGTGCTGGAGATCGTGGCCATCGAAAAACCGGTGGGTGTCATCGTTCAATATGGCGGTCAAACACCGCTGAAGCTGGCGCGCGATCTGGAAAAAGCCGGCGTGCCCATCATCGGCACCACGCCGGACGCGATCGACCGCGCCGAAGACCGCGAGCGTTTCCAGCAGATGCTGCAGGAACTGGGGCTGAAACAGCCGCCAAACCGCACTGCGCGCACGCCGGAAGAAGCACTGCGTCTGGCACAGGAAATCGGTTACCCGCTGGTGGTGCGTCCTTCCTACGTGCTCGGCGGCCGCGCGATGGAAATCGTGCAGGAACAGGCCCAACTTGAGCGTTACATGCGTGAAGCGGTGAAGGTTTCCAACGAATCGCCGGTATTGCTAGACCGCTTCCTCAACGATGCCAAGGAGGTCGATGTCGATGCGCTGTGCGACGGCGAAGAAGTCATCATCGGCGGCATCATGGAGCACGTTGAGCAGGCGGGCGTCCACTCTGGCGACTCTGCCTGTTCGCTGCCGCCGTACAGCCTTTCCGAGGATCTGCAGAACGAATTGAGAGACCAGACCGTCAGGATGGCGAAAGCCCTTGGCGTGGTCGGTCTGATGAATGTGCAGTTCGCGATTCAGGGCGATACGGTTTATGTGCTGGAGGTCAATCCGCGTGCATCCCGTACCGTGCCTTTCGTATCCAAGGCTTGCGGCTTGCAGCTGGCAAAAGTGGCCGCGCGCTGCATGACCGGCACCAGGCTCAAGGATCAGGGGGTGACCCGGGAAATCGTGCCGCCTTATTACTCGGTCAAGGAAGCGGTATTCCCCTTCATCAAGTTCCCCGGCGTGGATACCATTCTCGGCCCGGAAATGAAGTCGACCGGCGAGGTGATGGGTGTCGGCCGCACGTTTGCCGAAGCTTTCGTCAAATCGCAGCTGGGTTCCGGCGACAAACTACCGAAGGGCGGCAAGGCATTTGTCAGCGTGCGCCGCGAGGATCGCGAGCGCGTGGTCGAAATTGCCCAGGCGCTGTCCGACCTTGGTTTCCAGTTACTGGCAACCAAGGGCTCGGCCTCTGCGCTGGCTGCCGCCGGTCTTGCAGTAACTCCGGTGAACAAGGTGGCCGAAGGCCGTCCGCATATCGTTGACATGATCAAGAACGGCGATATCAGCTTTATTGTCAACGTCACCGAAGACAAGCGCGCAGTGGCCGACTCCTACGAGATCCGCCGCAGCGCCTTGCAGCAGAAAGTGACTTACTACACCACGCTGGCCGGTGCCAAGGCCGCCTGTATCGGCATGGCGCACATGCAGGAGCTGGAAGTCGAATCGCTGCAAAGCTTGCATCAGCAACTGGCTAAGTAATAAGATATCAGCAACAAGGTAGACGTTAATTTCAAACCACGCCTGGGCGCCAGGTGTGGTTTTTGTTTTGTGCAACAGGATAGAGGTTATAAAAGAAAATGAATCAAATTCCAGTGACGATCAGAGGTGCGGAGCTCCTCAAGCAGGAATTGCAGCGGTTGCGTAGCGTAGATCGCCCGCAGGTCATTCAGGCGATCGCCGAGGCGCGTGCGCAGGGCGACCTGTCCGAAAACGCCGAATACGAGTCAGCCAAGGAGCGTCAGAGTTTCATCGAAGGCCGCATCGCCGAAATCGAAGCCAAGCTCTCAAACGCCCAGGTCATCGATCCCTTGACCTTGAACGCCGATGGCCGTTGCGTGTTCGGTGCGACCGTTGAAGTGGAAGACCTCGACAACGGCGGTACCAGTACCTATCAGATCGTCGGTGACGACGAAGCGGATATCAAGTCAGGCAAGATTTCGGTGAGCTCGCCGATTGCACGGGCGCTGATCGGCAAGACCGCCGGTGACGTCGCGGAAGTGATGGCACCGAGCGGTCTGCGTTCCTACGAAATTCTGGACGTGCAATACATCTGATGCGTCAACTCTCGGACAAGCTGGCACTCATCGTCGTTACCGCCTGGGTCGGCGCCTTGTGGGCGGTCGGTTATCTGGTTGCGCCGACTCTGTTTCAGGTGCTGGATGACCGCCAGCTGGCCGGTATGCTGGCGGGCAGGATGTTCACGCTGGTGGCTTATGTCGGCATGGGAGCTGCGTTCTATTTGCTCATACACCGCCTGGTCAGGGTTGGCACCGGCGCGCTGAAGCAGGGATTTTTCTGGATCGTGCTGGTGATGCTGCTATTGGTAGTGGCCGGCCATTTCGGCATTCAATCGCTGCTGGCCGGCCTGAAGGCGCAGGCTTTGCCGGCAGACGTGATGCAAAGCATTTTTGCCGACCGTTTCCGGACCTGGCACGGCGTTGCCAGCATCGCCTACCTGATTGAAAGTCTGCTCGGCATCGCGCTGGTACTGAAGGCGCGCTGAGCGGGCCGCTGCGTTGCCGGGGATTTATTTCGGCAGGACGATTCGGGCTTTTTCCGAAGGGCGATAGATCACCAACTGTTTGCCGATGTGATGTACTGCAACGGCACCGGATTTTTCGCAGATATCTTCCAGCATGCTGACGCGCAAGGCGCGGTCGTCGCCCGCTACCTTGATCTTGATAAGTTCATGGGCGTTGAGCGCGAGCTCGATCTCTTTCAACACTTGTTCCGTAAGTCCGGCATTGCCGATACTGACCACTGGGTTAAGATGATGGCCAAGGCCGCGCAGGTAACTGATTTGTCTGGAGTTCAAGGGGTGTATCTCTTTGATTCAAAAAGGCTCGCATTCTATCACACTCGATATCAGGACACTTCCATAAATGCAGACTTGCACAAATGCAGGCCGGGCGAGATGAACCGACAGGAACGGCACTATGAAAAGAACGCGTACCAGCAAGGGCTGGATGCAGGAACATGTCAATGACGAGTACGTCAAACGCGCCCAGCGTGACGGTTACCGGGCGCGTGCCGCTTACAAGCTGATCGAGATCGACGACAAGGATCGCCTGATCAAGCCCGGTATGACCATTGTCGATCTGGGTTCGACGCCGGGCAGCTGGTCACAGGTGGCGATACAGCGCCTCAAGGGGCAGGGCAAGGTGATCGCACTGGATATCCTGGAGATGCAGCCGATTGCCGGCGTCCGCTTTATTCAGGGCGATTTCCGCGAACAGGCGGTGCTGGATCAATTGGAAGCAAGCCTGGAAAATTTGCCGGTAGACCTTGTAATTGCCGATATGGCGCCCAATATCAGCGGTATCAGCGATGTGGATCAGGCCCGCGCCATGCACCTGACCGAGCTGGCATTGGATTTCAGTAGCAAATGGCTGAAACCGGGCGGCAACTTTCTGGTCAAAGTGTTCAACGGTAGCGGCTTTGAAGAAATTGCCGGTCACATGCGGCAAGCCTTCGACAAAGTCGTGACCCGCAAACCGAAAGCATCGCGCGACCGTAGCAGTGAGGTATATCTTCTGGGCTTGGGTAAGCGCTGAAGTCGCAATAACGCTGGACGCCTGAAGCATCCGCGCAAGATTTTCTGCAAGAATAGGGTTAGAATTCAAGCAGCATCTCCCATTAATTTAAGGAACGGGATTTTGAACAACATCGTCAAGAACATCGCAGTATGGCTCATCGTCGCTTTGGTGCTGATGACCGTATTCAATCAATTCGGCCCCAAGACCGCGTCTGAAGGTCAGGTTGTCTATTCCCAGTTCATCGATCAGGTGAAACAGGGGCAGATCGCCAAGGTGACGATTGATGGGCGCGTATTGCGCGGCGAGACCAATGATGGTCGCAAGTTCAATACCTATGCGCCTTCCGACCCATGGCTGGTTTCCGACCTGCTGAAAAACAATGTCATCGTCGAAGCCAAGCCGGACGAAGAGCAATCGCTGCTGATGAGCATCTTCGTTTCCTGGTTCCCTATGTTGCTGCTGATCGGCGTCTGGATATTCTTCATGCGTCAGATGCAGGGTGGAGGCAAGGGCGGTGCGTTCTCGTTCGGCAAGAGCCGTGCACGCCAGCTGGATGAAAGCTCCAATCAGGTGACGTTTGCCGACGTTGCAGGCTGCGACGAATCCAAGGAGCAGGTCTCCGAGCTGGTCGAATTTCTGCGCGATCCTGGAAAATTCCAGAAACTGGGCGCGCGCATTCCACGCGGCGTGCTGATGGTCGGCCCTCCCGGTACCGGCAAGACATTGCTGGCGAAAGCCATTGCCGGCGAGGCGAAGGTGCCGTTCTTCACCATCTCCGGTTCCGACTTCGTTGAAATGTTCGTCGGTGTCGGCGCAGCACGTGTGCGCGACATGTTCGAGCAAGCGAAGAAGAGTGCACCATGCATTATTTTCATCGATGAAATCGATGCTGTCGGCCGTCATCGCGGCGGTGGCACCGGCGGCGGCAACGACGAGCGTGAACAGACGCTGAACCAGCTGCTGGTTGAACTCGACGGCTTTGAAGCCAATTCCGGCGTCATCGTCATTGCCGCCACCAACCGTGCAGACGTGCTGGACAAGGCCTTGTTGCGCCCCGGCCGGTTCGACCGTCAGGTGATGGTCGGTTTGCCCGACATCCGCGGCCGTGAACAGATTCTGATGGTGCACATGCGCAAGGTGCCGATTGATCCGGACGTCAAGGCCGATATCATTGCGCGCGGCACGCCCGGTTTTTCCGGCGCCGATTTGGCCAATCTGGTCAACGAAGCTGCGCTGATTGCCGCCAATCGCAACAAGCGCACGGTGGAGATGCAGGATTTCGAAGACGCCAAGGACAAGATATTCATGGGTCCCGAGCGCCGCTCCATGGTCATGCGCGAAGAAGAGCGCCGCAACACCGCTTACCATGAATCCGGTCATGCCGTAGTCGCCAAGTTGCTGCCGAAGGCCGACCCGGTGCACAAGGTCACCATCATGCCGCGCGGCTGGGCATTGGGCCTGACCTGGCAGTTGCCGGAATTCGACCGTATCAGCAATTACCGCGACAAGATGCTGGAAGAAATCTCGATTCTGTTCGGCGGCCGTATTGCCGAGGAAGTGTTCATGCACCAGATGTCGACCGGCGCTTCGAACGATTTCGAGCGTGCGACCAAGCTGGCACGCGATATGGTCACGCGCTATGGCATGTCCGATTCCATGGGCACCATGGTTTATGTCGACAACGATCAGGATTCTTTCTTCGGACGCATGTCTGCCCGCACCGTTTCGGAAGCGACGCAGCAGAAAGTCGATACTGAAGTTCGCCGCATACTCGACGAGCAGTACGCAATTGCCCGTAAACTGCTGGAAGACAATCGTGACAAGGTAGAAGCGATGGCTGCGGCACTGCTGGAATGGGAAACCATCGATGCCGAGCAGATCAACGACATCATGGCGGGGCTGCCGCCGCGCGCGCCGAAACCACCGCAGGCGCCCAGCAAAGCCGACAAGCCGGATGCAGGCGCTCCCGGCCCGGC
>DIVE01000061.1:8734-11020 GCA_002423265.1 Methylophilaceae bacterium UBA6140
GGCATCGTCAACGTGACACCCGATTCCTTCTCCGATGGCGGTCAATACAGCTCAACGGAAAAGGCCGTCGCCCACGCCTTGCAGCTGGTCGATGAAGGTGCCGACATCCTCGATATCGGTGGCGAATCGACCCGTCCCGGCGCTACGCCGGTAAGCCTGGAGGATGAGCTGGCAAGAGTGCTGCCGGTCATCGAGCAGCTGGCGAAACTGACTGCTGTACCGCTCTCGATCGACACCTACAAGCCGCAAGTGATGCGCCGCGCCCTGGCTGCCGGTGCCGATATCGTCAACGATGTGCGTGCGCTACAGGAACCGGGTGCGCTGAAAATCGTTGCCGCAAGCCGGGCCGGTGTTTGCCTGATGCACATGCAGGGCACGCCGCAGACCATGCAGCAAGACCCGCAATATGATGATGTCGTCGCCGAGGTCAACGCCTTTCTTGCCGCGCGGCTGGCTGCGGCCGAAGCTGCCGGCATCGCGCGCGAACGGGTGGTGCTGGACCCCGGTTTCGGCTTCGGAAAGAAAACGCAGCACAATCTGCAATTGCTGCAGGAGATCGGCAAGACGCTGGCAATCGGCCGCCCGCTGCTGGTCGGCCTGTCGAGAAAATCCGTGCTCGGACAGATTACCGGTGGTGACGTCGATGCGCGCCTGCATGCCAGTCTCGCCGCTTCGGTGATATCGGTGATGAAAGGCGCTAGAATCGTGCGTGTGCATGATGTGAAGGCGACGGCGGACGCGCTGAAAGTTGCCGCTGCTGTTTTATAGAAATCAGGGTGGAACAACAATGAGCAGAAAATACTTTGGCACCGATGGTGTGCGCGGACGCGTCGGACAGTCGCCGATTACACCGGATTTCGTCATGCGTCTCGGCTATGCGGCCGGACGTGTGCTGACCGGCATAGACAGCCCTTTGGCGCAGGGGTCGCATCCCAGCGTATTGATCGGCAAGGATACGCGTATCTCCGGCTACATGCTGGAGGCTGCGCTGGAGGCGGGGCTGGCAGCTGCCGGTGTCGATGTCATGCTCACCGGTCCGATGCCGACGCCGGCAGTTGCTTATCTGACACGGGCGCTACGGGCCCAGGTCGGCATTGTGATTACCGCTTCGCATAATCCGTTTGAAGATAACGGCATCAAGTTCTTTTCGGCCGAGGGTACCAAGCTGGACGATGCGATCGAGCTTGCCATCGAAGCCGAGCTGGATAAACCGATGGAGGTCGTGCCATCGGCACAGCTGGGCAAGGCCAGGCGCATCAATGACGCCGCAGGCCGCTATATCGAATTCTGCAAGAGCACTTTCCCCAATGCGCTGGATCTGCGCGGCATGAAGATCGTGCTGGACTGTGCCAACGGCGCTACCTATCACGTCGCACCGCCGGTGTTTCATGAGCTGGGTGCCGAAGTGATTGCCATCGGCAATCAGCCGGACGGCCTCAATATCAACCTCGAATGCGGCTCCACGCATACCGATGCGCTCTGCCGGGCGGTGATCGAACACGGCGCCGATCTCGGGATCGCCTTCGACGGCGATGGCGACCGCGTCATGATGGTGGACGGCAACGGCCGCCTGCTCGACGGTGACCAGCTGCTCTACATCATTGCCATGCACCGGCAACTGCGCGGGTGTCTGAACGGTGGTGTCGTCGGCACCCTGATGACCAATCTGGCGCTGGAGCATGCGCTGGCAAAAGTCGGGATTCCGTTCGCGCGGGCCAAGGTCGGCGACCGCTATGTGCTCGAACTGTTGAACCAGCGCCAGTGGCAGCTCGGCGGTGAAAATTCCGGACACATTCTCGCGCTCGACAAGCATAGCAGCGGCGACGGCATCATCGCTGCCCTGCAGGTGCTACATGCGGTCAAAACCAGCGGCAAGTCGCTGGCAGCGCTGGGCGCGGAGCTGACGCTCTACCCGCAGGTGTTGATCAACGTCAACGTCAAAAAGCGCATCAACCTGGATGCCAGTGCCGAATTAAAGGCAGCGGTGCAGGCAGCCGAAAGCGAGCTGAACGGAAGCGGGCGCGTACTGCTGCGAGCTTCCGGCACGGAGCCGAAGATACGCGTGATGGTCGAGGGCCAATCGAAGCCGCAGGTGCAGGCATTGGCCGAGCGCATCGCCGAGGTGGTGAAAGCACAAGCACACTAGCGCGATATTTCAGCCGGGCCTCGCGCGACTTCATCATTCGGTCAGAACGCGCTTCGTTGTTTTATTCATGGAACTGTCACATTGGCATGACATCATGCCTGCATGAAATACCATTCATGCAGCACAAAAGAGCCTGATCA
>DIVE01000026.1 GCA_002423265.1 Methylophilaceae bacterium UBA6140
TTGGTTTGAATACCGGACCCGGCTGGCGATCTTCACCAGCCGAGCCGGTTCATCATAGTCCGATCCGCCGGAATATGTAGAATATCTGCATCAACCCCGGCTTGCCATCGCTCCCGCAGACCTTCATCATGTTGGCTGAACCTGAACACGGAAAAGGGAACCAGCATGGTCACAGCATCCACCACTTTGCGCGAAATCGTCGGTCTCGGCCAGCAAGCTGCGCCGCTGAAAGATTCGGCACTCATCATGATCGATTGTCAGAACACCTACCGCAGCGGCATCATGCAGCTCACCGGTGTCGAAGAAGCCCTGCAGGAAGCAAAAAAGCTGCTGCTAATGGCAAGAGAACAGAAAATCCCGGTTTTTCATATCCGCCACGATGCCGGCCCGGGCACGCCCTACGACATCAGCGCACCGATCGGCGCCATTGCCGACGAAGTCGCCCCGATTGAAGGCGAAGCAGTCATCACCAAGAATTACCCCAACGCATTCATTCACACCGATCTCGACGCGCAACTGAAAACTGCAGGCGTAAAGAATCTGGTGCTGGCCGGATTCATGACCCACATGTGCATCAACTCCACGGCACACGGCGCCTTCAATCTCGGTTACAACGTCGCCGTGGTCGCCAGCGCTACGGCCACACGCCCCTTGCAGGCGGCCAACGGCAAAGTGCTGAGCGCGCAAGAAGTACACGATGGCGCCATCGCCTCCACCCGCGATCTCTACGCCGCCATCATCGACCGCGTCGCCGATATCAAAGCCTGAACTGCGCCGCAGTTTACTTCAACTCGACAGATTCAATCAGCACCGGCTGGGTCGGCACATCGCCGGGCCAGACCGGCGCGCGTGAAATCTTCTCCACCAGCTCCATGCCGCTCGTCACACGGCCGAACACTGCATAACCCCAGCCTTTTTCATCCTTGGATTTGTGGTCGAGAAACGCGTTATCCGCCACGTTGATGAAAAACTGCGCGCTGGCCGAATGCGGGTCGCCGGTGCGCGCCATCGCAATCGTCCCGGTCAGGTTCTTCAAACCATTATCCGCCTCATTTTTGATCGGCGAACGGGTTGGCTTCTCGTTCATATCTGCCGTCATACCACCGCCCTGAATCATGAAACGGCGAATCGTCCGGTGAAAAATCGTACCGTTGTAATGCCCGCTCTTCACATACGCCAGAAAATTCTCCACCGTATTCGGCGCCTTAGCGCTGTCCAGCTCGACCACGATAGGCCCGAGGCTGGTGTTGATCTGTACCGTGGGTTCGGCATGGACGGAGAAGGAAAGCAGGAGTACGAATAACAGGCCTGTGAGTTTTAACAGCATGCGAATTCCTTTTGATGGGGCAGTTTCAAGTTTGAAGTATGGATGGATACATCTGTTTGCCATAAATGTATAAATGGGGTTGGCTCAGACCTCATTATTACCCATGTTTGTAGTTTATATTCTGTTTATGTCTTGGGATGCACACATACATTAGATCGTATTCAAGGTCACAGGCAATGGTGCAATAATGTTGCATGGTCTCCGTTGAACATAGCGCTCCCACTTTAAAACCCCAAGCCATCAACCAGGCATCGTCATGGTTTGATGCACTCCACGGACGATACACGCCCGAACAGATTGAAACGCTGCACCAGGCGTTCGAATTTTCCCGCAAGCTCTATGTCGGCCATGTTGAACTGAGCGGCATACCATTGATCGATCATGCGCTGGATGCTGCATCGATTCTTCTCGGCATGCATATGGACCATGAAACCATTGCGGCGACATTGCTGCATGCAGCGCCTGCTTATCTTGAGGATTGGCAAGAGGTGCTGGAAAGCCGGTTCGGCGCTCCCATCGCCCGTCTGGTAGAGGGGCTTTCGCGTATGGAGCAGATACGTGAATTCAGCGAGATGGCAGGTTTGCATAACCCGAACCGGAAAAGTCCGGATGACGGTCAGCAGATCGAACGCCTGAGAAAAATGTTGCTGGCCATGGCCGAAGATATCCGCGTGGTATTGATCAAATTGGCGGAGCGTACGCAGACCATGCGCAACCTCTCGGCCGCGCCGGTTCAGATGCAACAGCAGATCGCCCGCGAGACCCAGGGTATTTTTGCGCCTCTGGCCAACCGCCTCGGTGTCTGGCAATTGAAGTGGGAGCTGGAAGACCTCTCGCTGCGTTTTCTCGAGCCGCAGCTCTATAAGGAAATCGCAAAGCTGCTCGATACAAAGCGTACTGCCCGCGAGCAGTACATCGCCGATGTCATCCGGCAACTGCAGCAGGAACTGAAGCAGGCGGGCGTCAAAGCCGAGGTCAGTGGCCGGCCCAAACATATCTATAGCATCATCAACAAAATGCGGCGCAAGAACCTGGAATTCAATGAGCTCTATGACGTGCGTGCGGTCCGCATCCATGTCGATGACATCAAGGATTGCTACACCGCGCTCGGCCTGATACACAGCCTGTGGCAGCCCATCCCCGGAGAATTCGACGATTACATCGCCCGCCCCAAGAGCAACAATTACCGATCACTGCATACTGCGGTTATCGGCCCCGAGGGCTTGGCGCTTGAGGTACAGATACGCACCCACGAGATGCATCATGATTCCGAGCTGGGCGTGGCCGCGCACTGGCGCTACAAGGAAGGCGGCAAAGCCGATACAAAATTCGACGAAAAGATCGCCTGGCTGCGGCAGATTCTGGCCTGGAAGGACGAAGTTTCAGACAATGGCAACCTGCTGGAGCAGTTCAGCAATGCGCTGATACAGGACAAGGTTTATGTGCTGACGCCGCAAGGCAAGGTGATCGATCTTCCGCAAGGCGCGACCCCGGTGGATTTTGCCTACACTCTGCATACCGATCTCGGCCACCGCACGCGTGGCGCCAAGGTCGATGGCAATATCGTTCCGCTCAATTACAAACTGCAGAACGGGCAACGCGTGGAAATACTCACCGCCAAACAGGGCGCACCCAGTCGCGATTGGCTCACCCCCTCGCTCGGTTATCTGCACAGCCCGCGTGCACGCGCCAAGGTCAGAAACTGGTTCAAGCTCGAGCATTTTGAAGATGACGTCGCACAGGGGCGCAACAAACTGGACAGGGAACTGCACCGGCTCGGTCTGGGGGCCGGTATCGTCAACCAGGAAAAAATCGCGCAGAAATTCCATTTCAACAAGCTGGAGGAATTTCTCGCCGCGATCGGTCGTAATGAGGTGACAGAACACCAGATCGAGCAGGCATTGCGCGAGGAACATGCGCCCGAGGTAGAAGAAGACAGCAAACAGCCCCTCTTCAGCCAGCCTGCGAGTACGCCAAAATCCTCTCCGGGCATCATCATCGAAGGCGTCGGTAATGTCCTGACCAACCTGGCCAAATGCTGCAAACCAGCCCCACCAGAAGCCATCGTCGGCTATGTCACCCGTGGCCGCGGTGTCACCATCCATCGCCGTAGTTGCGCATTCATCGCGCGCCTTGATGAAACGAGGCAAGACAGGCTGCTACATGCGCAGTGGGGAAGCAGCAGCGCTACGCGGACCGATGTTGATATCGAAATCGAAGCCTATGACCGTCAGGCCCTGCTACGCGATATCAGCGACCTTTTCGCCCGCGAAAAAATCAACGTGACCCAGGTCAACACCGTCAGCCGCAACCAGCAGGCCAGAATGCAGTTCTCGGTCGAAATCACACATCTGGATCAGCTCAACCGGCTGCTCGCATTAATCAAGCAAGTGCCGGGCGTTGCCGTCGCGCGGCGTAAAATTTGAATGGTGTCGTTGAAGATTTAAGGAAGTGTGTGTCGCCTTGTTCATGCGCATAAAATCAATAGCGGGCTGTAGCAGCACTACGTTCTGCGGGTCTGCTTAACGGCGCTATCAGATTTTCGCTCAACGGCCGCTTCCGCTTCAGGCCATAATCCAGCAGGGCTTTCAGAACCCTCTCGGCGGTTCGGTCTGCAAAGCCTGTCATCGCCTTGAATTGGCTGCATCTCTATATTTACTGGGCTTTTGCCAAATCTAATCCTTCAGGCGTATCTCACCACATTTCCATGCGAGAAACAGAGATATGAGATTCACTTTCTCGAATCAGTCCAGAACTGAATTACTTCGTTGGCTATGGCGCAACTGCCGGGTGATTCAGCGGCCGTTCGAGCTGCTCAGAAACAAGCTTGCCCAGGAATTCGGCGAAAGGCTGAATATTTCGATAGGTGCTCGCCTGTTCCAGCGCTTGCATATAGATGTTGCGTTGTTCAACAGGAATAATTGTCCATGGATAGCCGCCTGTCACCAGCATGCAGTTCATCAGAAAACGGCCAAGGCGGCCGTTGCCATCCATGTAAGGATGGATATACACGAAGAAGAAATGACCCAACACTGCCCGTACACCCGGATGCGACTCGCTGGCAAGCAGATCGAATAGCACGGGCATGGCTTCGCGGACGGCTTCTTTCGAAAGCGGCACATGTAGCGCACCACGGATGAAGACCTGACCGTTTCTATAACCTGCGAGATCCTGAGGCTTCAACACGCCAGCCTGAACGCTGGGTGCAAATAGGGCGCGGTACCAGCCGCCATGGACTTTGCGTAGCTCCTCTCCAGGATTATTGCCTTCAAGGATGCGCGCTATCGTTGCCTTGACCTCGTTGTGTGCCTCGAAATAGCCACGAGCCGCCATGGCGTCGCGTGCAGAGCGATCGACCCCGTCCGGGTCCCAGTTACCCTGGCGAACTTTTTCGATAAGCTCCGGAGTCACACGGTAACCCTCGATGGACAAGGAGTGATAGGCATCGGCAACATACCGTGCCTCTACATCCAGGAGTATTTGGTCACTGTCCACAGAGGCGCTTGCTGGAGCAGGCAGGGCCGCTATCACACTTTCACGAAAATCGGCCCAGAGCAGACGCAAGCGTTGCACATAGGGTGATTCCGGACGTGCGCCAGGTGTCATGTTAATGGGCTGCGTAAAGGGGTTTGTCTCTGTGACGTTATACCCCGCAATTCGCATGGTAGCGAGAAGGTTGTCAGCCATTTCTCCTCGGCCAATCTGTCGCAAGGCCCCAGCCAGCCGACCTGCGATGACGGAGTGTGAGCCTGCAAGCAGTACGCCTACCAGGTCAGTCACATCGTTGAGACTTGCCAGTGCAATGGTCGCGGCCAACGGTTGTTGGGAGAAGAAGGAAGGACCTGCCTCGACTAGGGCATGCTCGAGGTTGACTAGACGCAACCCGCCTGCATCCTCGCTCGAATCTGCGGGCAGAAGCCTGGGCGCCATGTACAGAAATAACGATGTATCGTGAGGTAATGTCAGGGACTGGTTGGTTGCGCGTGAGGCCCATACCTGTATTTGTTTGGGCAGAGAACGCTCTCCCGACTGCAGGATAAGCGACTGTTCGGGACCGACATGCCAGTCCTTACCGAATCTTTCGGAACAGTAGCTGGCGATGAATTCGCGCATAGAAGTAAACCAGGCCGTGCTATCGCCAGCGGCATCCTGGGGACGCGTCTGGATGTACCAGCCCTTGACGACCTCGGAAAGGAATCCGTTCTTCTTCA
>DIVE01000086.1:0-3831 GCA_002423265.1 Methylophilaceae bacterium UBA6140
CGGATTCCCGCACCGGCGCTCTGCGCTCCGTGTCACCGGCCTCACCCCTCAGCGATGGAATTCCTGCCAGACCAAAATCAAGTCCACCAAGAACAACGCCGATTTCTTCGACAGCATGCGCCGCGGCTGATCTCGTGGCTTCGAGGTCGAGGCATTCGCACTCCATGACTGCAAAAATTAGTTGTTGAAAAAGCCGTCGATTTCATTGATAATCACGGGTTTTCTGCGACAGCATTTGAAAGAGACATCAGCATGAAGGCCGATATCCATCCGAATTACCCTGAAGTAAACGTTACTTGTAGCTGCGGCAACAAGTTCAAGACACGCACGACGATTGGCAAAGACTTCAACGTTGAAGTCTGTTCTCTTTGCCATCCGTTCTACACCGGCAAGCAGAAGATTCTTGACACTGCCGGTCGCGTTGAGAAATTCCGTCAGAAATACGGCATGTAATTGTTGTAAAGTTTAGCTAAAAGGCAGCCACGGCTGCCTTTTTGTTTTTACAATACCCCTAACGGTTGCTCAGGATATCGGATCAACATGGCCTTTGAACTGGAACACGACTGGCAAGGCAATCTTGCGACTCCGCGCGCGCGCATCGGCGAACGTGCGAAAACCAGACTGCTTGTCATCCTCAGTATCGTCTGGATTTTCATGGGGTTGGTCGGACATGAACCCTGGAAGCCTGACGAGTCGCAAAGCATCAGCATCGTCAAATCCATGCTCAGCGGAGAAAACTTGCTGGCTCCGGTGGCCGTCGGCCAGAGCCGCATGGAACATCCGCCGCTGTACTACCTGAGCGCGGCAGGGACCGCAAAAATTCTCTCGCCCGTGCTCGAAACGCATGACGCTGCCCGTGTCGTCACCGGGCTGTGGATGGCCGTCACCCTCTTGCTGGTCGGCATGATAGGTCGTGAACTTTGGGGTTTCGGCGCTGGGCGTCAAACCACGTTCATATTCCTTGGCTCTATGGGCCTGGTGCTGACCGCGCACTTGCTGCGCCCGGAGGCTGCCGGACTGGCGGGCTGTGCAATGGGGTTTTATGCTTTAGCCTTGGCAAGAAGACGTCCCTACCGCGCTTCCGTGCTGCTCGGCAGCGGGCTCGGCATCAGTTTTCTCGCTATCGGCCTGATCCCGCCACTTATACTGCTGGTGACCGCCGCCTTACTGCCGCTGTTGTTTTCCGCCTGGCGCAACCGCAGCTATCTGGTCGTTGTGTCAATTGCCGCTCTGTTCGCAGCGCCGTGGCTCTTGATATGGCCGCTATTAAGCTGGTTTATCGCGCCGGAACCTTTCTTCGCCTGGTGGCAACACAGCGTGCAAAGCATTAGCGGAGCCAACTACTGGTACTTCATCAAAACCCTGAGCTGGTACGCATTGCCTGCCCTGCCGCTGGCGTTGTGGGGATTATGGCAATACCGCCATCACCTCATGCGCGAGCCCAAGTTTCAACTGCCCACCATTTTCTTCTTCGTCAGTTTCATTCTGATCGGCACTACCAATAGCCCGACTGAAACCAACGCGCTGGTCTTCCTTTTGCCATTGGCGGCGTTGGCAGGCGGCAGTGTCGAAACATTGAAACGCGGCGCTGCCGGCCTGCTCAACTGGTTCGGTCTGATGCTGTTCGGCACCATGGCTTTCCTCATCTGGCTCGGCTGGTACGCCATGCTGTTCGGCTGGCCGGCGAAACTCAACGAACGCATGCAGGTACTTTCCGGCATGAATGACCCCGTTTTCGGCTGGCTTGGTTTCATTGCAGCGGCTGTCATCACGGCGACATGGCTCCTGGTGATCAACAACTCACGGCGCTCAAACCGCGCAGCCGTGACTGACTGGGCGGTCGGCGGCACCATGGTCTGGAGTCTGCTGATGTGTCTGTGGCTGCCCTGGATCGATTCCGCCAGAAGTTATGCCGGTGTCATGCACGGCATTGCTGGCGCTGCCCCGGATCATTACCGCTGCGTTCAGAGCGCCGGGCTCGGCGGCTCGCAGGAAGCACTGCTCGAGTACTACACGGATATCCGTGTGCAGGAAGCCGGTTCGGAGGCCGCATGCGACCTCTACCTGATTCAGGATGAGCGCGGCAGAACCCGTGTTCAGCCAGGGCCGGAGTGGCAATTGATCTGGCAAGGCAAACGCGCGGCAGAACGCAGGGAAAGCTTCCGTCTGTATCAGCTCGGCGGCACACCAGGCTAGCGGCGGCTTGCGAACCACATGCTGACTACAGCTTTAACCGCCAGTCAGCATGGCGTGATGCAAGCGCAAGACCACCGCACTCGGCAACGCAATCAACTCCGGATCATGCGTCGCAATCACCACGCAATGGTTGTTGTCGCACATCTGCCTGATCAGGTGATTCACCTGCTGTCTGGCATCCTCATCCAGATTGGCCGTCGGTTCGTCGAGCAACAATATGGCCGGATTCAACACCTTGGCTCTGGCCAGCGCGACACGCTGACGCTCTCCGCCGGAAAGTTTGTGCGGTGACACATGTGCGACATGCTGCACACCTGCCCATGCAAGCGCTTCTTCCAGCAAGGTTTTATGCAGATGACGCGGAACACCATTCGCCTTGAGGCCGAACATGATATTGGCCGCGACCGATGTATTGAACAGATAAGGCTGCTGGTGCAAATAAATCACCCTCGGCGCCAGTTGGCGAACGACGTCGCCGGTATCGACCGACACACCCTCGTAAGCGAGCGAGTCGATTTCGGCAGGCTCCAAACCGGCCAGCACGCGCAGCAGCGTCGTTTTTCCGGCACCGTTACTGCCCGTGATCAGATAGCTTTGACCGCGCTCCAGCGCAAGCCTGTCGACATTCAGAATCAGACGCTGGTCGAAATGTTTTTTCAACCCGCGAACAGCCAATAAAGGAACCTGGTTACCGGGCATGCTCATCGCTGCTCCCCACGGCCCTGCATCAGCGCCAGACCGAAATTGATGGCAAGCGCAATCAACACCAGCACGATACCCAATGCAATCCCCTGTACGAATTCGCCCTTGCTGGTTTCCAGCGCAATCGCGGTCGTGATGTTGCGCGTAACCCCGGCAATATTGCCGCCCACCATCATCGCGCAACCGATCTCGGAGATGACGCGGCCGAAGCCGCTGATCATTGCTGCCATCACCGCAAAGCGCACTTCCAGCAACATGGTGACCGTTTCACGCAGCCGGCCGGCGCCAAGCGTGCGCGCCGTTTCTACGGCACGCCGGTCCGCGCCCTGTACTGCCGATAGCGTAAGCGCTGCGAGAATCGGAAACGCCAGCACCGCCTGGCCAACGATCATCGCTTCCTGCGTAAAAAGCAGATGCATGCCGCCGAACGGCCCTTGACGGGAAAGCAGCATGTAAAGCAAAAGACCGATGACCACCGTCGGCAAAGCCAGCAGCGTCTGTATCAGCACGATCAGCACGCGACGGCCCGGAAACTTGTAATTGCCCAGCGCAAACCCCATCAGCACAGCGGGCGGTGCCGCCAGCATCAGCGCCAGAAAGCAGACCTTGACCGAAATCCAGATGATGCCCCACAGCGCCTCATCGCCGGCAAGCAAGAGGGCTATCGCAGCATGGGTAGTTTGTAAAAGCTCCATCGAGGGTGAAACAATTCCTTGGTTATTTGGTTGACGGCACGAATAACTGCTCACCGCCGACCTTGAAGCCGGCAATCAGCGCCTGACCTTCGGCCGCCGTCATCCATTCAATCAGACGCCTGGCACCCGGGTAATTGATATCCGGGTATTTCTTCGGGTTGACCGCGATGATACCGTAAGGATTGAACATGCGCGCATCGCCCTGCACCAGCACCGGCAAGCCGATGCGTTCGCGGTA
>DIVE01000086.1:3929-4684 GCA_002423265.1 Methylophilaceae bacterium UBA6140
GCCTTGCGCGCGTGGATTTTCTTCATCGCCGCGACGACATCCTTTTCACCCGCAATATGCGCCGGGTCGTTGTGCGGACCGATCAGGACAAAGTCGTTATACATCACGTCGCGCCGGTCGATGCCATGCCCTGCCGCGATGAACGCATCTTCCGATTCGCGGGCGTGCACCAGCACCAGATCGACGTTGCCGTCAGCTCCGAGCTTGAGCGCCTTGCCGGTGCCGACCGCGATCACATGCACCTTGCAAGCGCAAACCAGCTCGAATTTCGGCAGCAGATAATCCAGCAACCCTGAGTTGGCCGTGCTGGTCGTGGTGGCCAGCCTGACGACAGGCTTTTCGGCAGCAATGGCGGCATTGCCGGCTAGCAGCATAGCCGCCAGTATCACAAACAGTTTTTTCATCATGCATCAAACCTTCGCATATATTTTAGGGAAGCACAGATTAAATTAGTGAGCGGGATGAAGTGCAACCGCAAGGGTCGTGTCCGTGGAATATATGCGCTGAAGCGCATTATTCACACGCCAAAGGCGCCCGGAACGCAACAGCCGAGAAAACTAACGCAGTGTTTAGGCGCAGGCTAACCTGCGGTAGCAGGTTAAGCGTAGCGGCCGAAGCCACTGTATGCGTTATACGGCGAGGTTGTGAGTGCCGCGCAACGCAGCAATTCGCTCGCGTAACCATTTAATCAGCGCTTCCCTAGAAATCAAACTGGGCGCGCATGGTCAATGCGTCTTCCTTGTCGAGCTTCTTGT
>DIVE01000089.1:0-161 GCA_002423265.1 Methylophilaceae bacterium UBA6140
AGGAAATTATCGGCACCGGAGCTGTCGGCACGGAAGGCAGGCTGGTCGATACGGTCGGCGCCGGTGACGCTTTCGCCGCCATTTTCATCATCGGCCTGCTCTGCGGCTGGCCGGCAGCGCTCACATTGCAACGCGCCAACCGTTTCGCCGCGGCGCTTTGC
>DIVE01000089.1:282-623 GCA_002423265.1 Methylophilaceae bacterium UBA6140
CTTTCGCGCACACTGGCGCAGCACCGCGAGGTAGAAAAGGTCGATCTCCTGACCCGCCTGATCGAAGACCCGAACATCAGCCCCGACTACGCAAAGGCCGAGGAAGACCTGGGCGGCGGTGCACGCATCGTGCGCCTGCCTTGCGGCCCCAGGCGCTATCTGCGCAAGGAACTGTTATGGCCGCACCTCAACCAGGTGGTGGATAAATGCCTGCATTTCCTGCGTCAGCAAGGGCGCCTGCCGGACCTGATCCACACTCACTATGCCGATGCCGGCCATGTCGGCCAGCAATTGTCGCTGCTGCTCGGCATCCCGCAAGTGCATACCGGCCATTCGCTCGG
>DIVE01000089.1:650-1575 GCA_002423265.1 Methylophilaceae bacterium UBA6140
CAGAAGAAGAAGTCATCAAACATGCCTCGCTCATTATTACCAGCACGCAACAGGAGATCGACCAGCAATACGGGCTTTACACCAACTTCAACCACACGCGCTTTCGCGTGATCCCGCCCGGCACCGACACTTCACGCTTCTCGCCGCCCTTGCGCGGACGGCGTGAGCAACATGCCTTGAAACTGGTAGACCGCTATCTGGCAGAGCCGGAAAAACCGATGATCTTTTCGATCAGCCGGCCCGATGCGCGCAAGAACATCAAGGGGCTGGTCGCGGCCTATGGCCGGAGCCCGGAACTGCAGCAAGCCGCCAACCTGGTGATTGTCGCCGGCACCCGCGAGGATGTGCGCGAGCTGGAGGAGTCTGAACAGAAAGTCATGAGCGAGCTCCTGTTCGATATCGACCGCTACGACCTCTGGGGCAAGGTAGCATTGCCCAAGCATGTTTCGCAGGACGATGTGCCTGAACTTTACCGGCTTGCCGCGAGGCGCCGTGGCGTGTTCGTCAACCCGGCCTACACCGAGCCCTTCGGCCTCACGCTGATCGAGGCGGCCGCAAGCGGATTGCCTTTTGTGGCACCGGACGACGGCGGCCCGCGCGACATTGTCGGCAATTGCCGCAACGGCCTGCTTGCCAACACGCTGGAGAGCGAATCCATCGCCGCAGCCCTGCTCGCCATGCTGCAGGACAGGAAACGCTGGCGCCAGTGCTCCAACAGCGGTCTGGCCGGAGTATGGCGCCATTACAGCTGGGCCGCACACGTGGAAAAATACATGAAGGAAGTACGCCGCCTTCTGCGCCGCGACAAGAAACGCCTGCGCCGTCAGCATGCCATTATCCAGAATACGGAAAAATCCTATATGCCCTTGGTGAAAATGGCGCTGATCAGCGATATCGACAACACGCTGGTTGGCGACCGCCAGGC
>DIVE01000089.1:1585-8418 GCA_002423265.1 Methylophilaceae bacterium UBA6140
CAGCAGGTCGATATCCCGGATATTCTGATCAGCTCGGTCGGCTCGGAGATTCATTACGGCAAAAAGCTGATCCCCGACCTCGGCTGGGCGGCGCACATCCGCCATCAATGGCGGCGCGATGCGCTGGCCGAGGCGCTCGGCAAATTTCCCGGATTAAAACTGCAGGCCGCGGAAAACCAGCGCGAATTCAAATTGAGCTATATCGCAAAACCGGGCGACATGCCGCCGCTGAACGAGTTATATGAACACCTGCACGAACTCAAGCTCAACGCCCAGCTGATCTACTCGCATGAGGAGTTTCTCGATGTGCTGCCGGTGCGCGCTTCCAAAGGCCATGCCATCCGCTATCTCGCCTACAAGTGGGGGCTGCCGCTGAGCAGCTTCCTGGTGGCAGGCGATTCCGGCAACGATATCGAAATGCTGGTGGGCGACACGCGTGCCGTCGTCGTCGGTAACCACAGCCCGGAACTGGGCCACCTGCGCGATCAGGAGCAGATTTATTTCGCTGACGCCCACTATGCCGCCGGCATCATCGAAGGCTTGCGTCATTACGGCATGGACATCGCTGCCGAAATCCCGGTCGGCAAGACGCTACAGCAAACGGAGCTCACACATGTATGAACAGGTTTCGCACTCGCTGTTGAACGACATCCTGATCGAGCTTGAACGCGACATCAAGGACAAAAACCTGCAGCATTTTTACATTCGCCTTGGCGCGAATTTCTACGCCATCTATTCGCTATTTCACCAGCTTTACGGCCATCGCCCCGACTTCAGGCAACAGATGCAGCGGCTGGTCACCCGCCTCACCTGCGCTTATATCAAGCGCCCGCAACAGCTGCGCAAGCTCGATCTGGCGCGCGAAAAGGACCACAACTGGTTTCTCAGCCAGAAATGGGTGGGCTATGCACTCTACTGCAAGGAATTCTCCGGTGATCTGCGCGGCCTGCAGAAACATCTGAGCTATCTGCAGGACCTCGGCATCAATATGCTGCACGTGATGCCGATTCTGGATTGCCCCAAGGGCAAAAGCGATGGCGGCTACGCCGTGCGCGATTTCCGCAAGCTCAACCCTGAGGTCGGCACCCTGGAAGACCTTGAAGATCTCGTGCGCAACATGAAAAAACGCGGCATGCTGCTGGCGCTGGACGTCGTCGTCAACCATACCTCCAACGAGCACGAATGGGCCGCAAAGGCACGCGCCGGCGAGCAGACATATCAGGATTACTACCACGTCTTTGACGACCGCGAAACGCCGGACCTGTACGAAGAGACCATGCCGGAGGTCTTTCCCGAGACCTCGCCGGGGAATTTCACCTGGGATGCGTCAATGGGTAAATGGGTGATGACGGTGTTCAACGACTTTCAATGGGACCTCAACTACAAGAACCCCGCCGTCTTTATCGAGATGGTGGACATCATCCTGTTCTGGGCCAATCGCGGCGCCGATATCATCCGGCTCGATGCCGTCGCCTTTCTCTGGAAAAAGATCGGCAGCACCTGTCAGAACGAGCGCGAAGCGCACCTGATTCTGCAACTGATGAAGGACTGTTGCCAGGTGACGGCGCCGGGCGTGCTGTTCATTGCCGAGGCGATCGTGGCACCGGTCGAAGTGATCAAATATTTCGGCGAAGATGCGATCAATGCCAAAGAATGCGAAATTGCCTACAACGCCACCTTGATGGCCTTGTTGTGGGAGGCTGTCGCCACCAAGAAAGCCACCCTGCTCAACCTCGGCATCAGGAGCATCCCGGACAAACTGGAGCGCGCCACCTGGCTCAACTACGTGCGCTGCCACGACGACATCGGCCTCGGTTTCGACGATAACGACATCCGTCTGGCGGGCTACGACCCCAGACTGCATCGCAATTTTCTGGTCGATTACTACACGGGCGAGCACAAGCTCTCTCCGTCACACGGTCTCGCTTTCGGCATCAACAAAAAAACCGGCGACGCCAGAATCGCCGGTTCGCTCGCCTCGCTGGCCGGGCTGGAAACCGCGCTGGCGGACAACGATCAGGCAGCAATAGAAACCAGCATCGATACCATCGTGCTGCTGCACAGCATGATTCTCGCCTTCGGCGGCATTCCGCTGCTGTATTACGGCGATGCCATCGGCACACTCAACGACCGCTCCTACCTGCAAGACGAGCACAAGCAGAACGACAGCCGCTGGGTGCACCGGCCACAGCTCAACTGGGAAAAGGCCGCGCGCAGAAACGTGCACGGCACGGTGGAAAACCGCATTTTCAGCGCGCTGAAGAAAATGATCGCGGTGCGCAAGGAAATCTGCGCGTTTGCCGACCACAACAACCGCGAGCTGCTGGAAGTGGACAACCCGCATCTGTTTGTCTTTTCGCGTTTCGACAATATCAGCACCTGCTCGCGCGTGCTGGTCATCGGCAACTTCGATCATGCGCCGCAGTTGCTCGACTGCGAGAGCCTGCGCAAGAAAGGCTTTCTGCAACACGGCCCGGTGAAAGACCTCTACAGCGGCGACAGCATCAATATTGAAAACCGGCAACTGGAAATCCCCGCACTCGGGTTTTACTGGCTGCAAACCTGACGAGGAGCTTTATGGAAGACCTGATACAACTGTTCGGCCTGAGCGATCAGGAAACGCTCTGGCTGCTGACCAGAACCATGCTGCGAATTCTGCTGATCGTACTCATCGCCGGCATCCTGATCAAAATCAGCAGCAAGTGCATCATCAGTCTCAAGCAACACTTGAGAGACCGCGCCTCCGGCAACCCGGAAGAAATGAAGCGTATCGACACCGTCGGCCGCGTGTTCCGCTATATCGCCACCATCGTCATTGGCATCATCGCGGTCGTCGAAGTGCTGCACGAACTCGGCATTTCCATCGCCCCGATACTGGCTGCGGCCGGGGTGGTCGGCGTTGCTGTCGGCTTTGGCGCGCAAAGCCTGATCAAGGACTATTTCAACGGATTTTTCATTCTGCTGGAAAATCAGATACGTCAGGGTGACGTCGTTGATGCGGGCGGAAAATCCGGACTGGTGGAAGAAGTGACACTACGCTACATCAAGATGCGCGACTACAGCGGCAGCGTGCATTACGTACCGAACGGCACCATCACCACCGTCACCAACATGAGCCGCGAATTCGCCCATGCGGTGATCGATGTCGGTGTCGCTTACCGCGAGAATGTCGATGAAGTGATCGCAGTCATGAAAGCCGTCGGCGAAGACCTGCGCACCGACGATGAATTCCAGTTCAAGATTCTGGACCATATGGAAGTCGCCGGTGTCGACCAGCTCGCCAATTCAGCGGTGGTGATACGCTGCCGCTTCAAGGTGCTGCCACTGGAGCAATGGGGGATCAGACGGGAATATCTCAAACGGGTGAAAGCTGCTTTCGAACGGCAAGGTATCGAAATCCCCTACCCGCATCTGACCATCTACCCTGGCCAGAGCAAGGATGGCAGCGCCCCGCCGCTCAATATTCTGGCCAGCCGTACAAACCGGGTTTGAAGGCGCCGACGGCCCCGGCCAGCACCATCAGGGCAGCAAGGTCTCGCGCTCGACCTGCACGCTGGCCTCGCCGTTACTGAGCCAGACCTGACCGTCCTGTATCGTGCATTGCAGATTCATGGTGCGTTGCGTCAGTCCGGCAAGAGCGGCAGTGCTTTCCAGCGGCAGGTTGATGATCTGAAGATTTTTCTGGCGCTGAAACAGCGATTTGTTCTGCTCAAACCACATCTCGGCCGTGCGGCCGCCGTAACAGTAGACGATGACCTGATCTGCCCTGCCGCACGCCTTGCGGATCAGCCGCTCGTCCGGCGTGCCGACATCAATCCACAGCTCGATTGCCCCGGTCAGGTCGAGCTGCCAGATATCTGCCTCATCATCGTCCGTCATGCCCTGGCCGAACTCCAGATATTCACCGGCATGCAGGGCAAATGCCAGAAGACGCACCATCATGCGCTCATCGGTTTCGGAAGGGTGCTGGGCGATGGTCAGCGCGTGATCCTGATAATAATGCCGCTCCATATCCGCAATCTGCAGATTGGCCTTGAAAACAGTTGCCTTGAGTGCCATGAATACTTTCTTGTTATTTGTTCAAGGCTTCAATCGCCTTTTTGTCTTTCGCCTGCGCCCGTTTCAACTTGTCTATTTCGGCCACCATCTCTTCCAGCAAAGCCAAGGCCGCCAGCAAGGAAACTTCAGCCGCCTCCGCTTTCCTGAACATGGAAGCCGCCTTCAATGCCTGCAAGGAAGCACGTAATTCAACAAGTCTTGTCTTCATGTTGCTCCTGATTTACCTGTTGTGATTTGTTCGTCGTACACAATTTTTCCGTCTGCCGCCGGGTCATGTATCCCCGGTCATGCCGAATTCAATGCGGGTCTTGACGTAAAAGATATCCAGCTGCTCTTCGCGTAGTCGCGCGAAAAACCGATCCGCATCAGCCTCGCTGAGGGCCATGACCACTTCCACCGGCTGGTCGGCCAGCTCGAAAAAGTGCGCCGAATGCCTTTTCCCATCGCGCCCGAAGCCCTCTGACGCATTGAACAAGGTTGCGCCCCTCGCCCCTAGCCGGCGGGCCTCCTGCAACAGCCATTCACCGACTGCGAGGCCACCGTGGCGGCGATCCTGCTGTGTAAAAAACGTGAGCTGGTAGCCTTGCATTCCGATCTCCTTATCGACGAATCAAGATGGTGATTCAGCTTCNNGTCTCAGGCCGCGCCGAAGACTGTCGTGATCAGATAAGTGGTATAGCCGAAGTAGGCTGCAAGCAAGACGATTGCTTCCACCCGGTTGATGCGGCCCATACTGCGGAACCCATAGCCGAAGATGAACAGCGAGACGGTCAGCACCGCCATCATCATCACGTCGCGGGTAAGGATTTCCGGCTCGACTGCCAAGGGGTGAATCATGCCGGCAATGCCGACGACTGCCAGCGTGTTGAACAGATTGGAGCCGAGAATGTTGCCCAATGCGATATCGTGCTCACCCTTGCGCGCAGCGATTATTGAGGACGCCAGCTCCGGCAGCGATGTGCCGATAGCGACGATGGTGAGGCCAATGATCAGATCGCTGACACCGAAAGCCTGCGCAATTTCGACCGCCCCCCAGACCAGCAGGCGCGAACTCACAATCAGCAGCAGCAAACCTATCACCAGCCAGATCACTGCCCAGCGCAAAGTCATGGCATGGGCGACCAGCTCCTGCTCGATTTCAACCCCCAACGCATCGCCCTTTTTCCGCATGCCTTCAACGATGCTCCAGGCCATCAAGCCGGCAAATACGGCCAACAACACCCAGGCATCGGTGCGGGTGAGTTCGCCGTCCCACAGCTGCCATGCAGCCAACGCAGTTACCGCAATGAGTATCGGCAACTCCTTGCGCAACACCTGCGAATGCACGGCAATCGGACTGATCAGCGCCGTCAGGCCAAGGATCAGCGCAATATTGGTGATATTGGAACCATAGGCGTTGCCGAGCGCGATACCGGGATTGCCCTGCGAAGCAGCCAGCGCAGAAACTGCCATTTCCGGCGCCGAAGTGCCGAAACCGACAATCACCATACCGATCAGCAACGGCGGCATGCCGAAATGACGTGCGGTAAAGGCAGAGCCCTCGACAAAACGGTCGGCACTCCAGACAAGTAGAATCAGGCCAAAAATGATGGATAGCAATGGTAAGGTCATGGGTTTGCTTCGAGTCTTGATGTTAAAAATCCGGGGGCAATGGCTTTGCCTTTGCATCCAAGCCCCAAAGAATTTCGGCAATATATCATCTATATCTCTTTATACAAGAGACAATAAAAATCCCGGCTCATTCATCACGGTTACAACTCAGGGGCGATGTATTCTCCAACGGAAATCTTTACCCGCACACCCCATACGGGATCAGCAAATAAAAACACCACCCGCGGGTGGTGTTTTTATTTTCTCAAGCGTTTTGGCAACTCAATTATTCAACTGGAGAACAACCATCTTCTTGCAGGTTTACAAAACTGACTTCGATCACACCTCCAGGGGACGTTACCTCCAAATCAAAAATCACAGGAAAAGGTCCTGCTACAACTGTATCGTCTGTTACATTTTTCTCAACATAGCTGCCTGTCATTCCGTTTAGGGTTACAGCAGGAGCAGTATCACTGAGCTCACTACCCCAAATCTGCCCGGAAGCACTCAACTCATGATAGGTTTCACTGTCTCCGGCAGATTTGACGCCAGCTGTATTGAAGTTCAAGGCATATCCCGGCGACGGTGCCTTCTTCCAGACAAAATGCACTTTTCCATTCAGAAGCACTGACGCCGGACTGCAAGTCGTCAACGTTGTGCTGAATGCTTTATCCCACCCGCTGTATGCTTTTTTATTTGTCGTCGCACCCCCTGCAATGCTATTGGCAGAAAATAATGCTATTGCAGCCAATGCCAAGCCTCCTGCAAATCCAGATTTGATTTTCATAATGCCCTCCTTTTCTGAATAATCCCCGAAAATCTTGCTTGTTTCTTTAATCTCATGCGGACGATTCAAGTAGAGCAAAAGCCATGCCAAATGAGAATGGCGCTACCAAGCGCAATTTCGGTTTGCTACCAAGCCAAAGATGACACTTTTTGTCAGTTAGTAACAAAAAATTGTCACTAAGAATATTTAAATATCAATGTTCGAAGTTATCCGAAGAAAATGGCCTCATTCTTTCCATCCCAGGATCACTGATTTTCAGGCCCGCTGCACTGCGTTCCGCGTCCAGCCGACACATGGTCGGCTAGTCGAACCCGCTGCGGGTTCGCTTCCCGTGTTAAACAAACAAAAAGGGCCACTCTTTCGAGTGACCCTTTTGTGTTTGGTGGAGCCGGCGGGA
>DIVE01000116.1 GCA_002423265.1 Methylophilaceae bacterium UBA6140
GCCCGCGACGTCAAGGAAACCCTGCGCAAGTTGAAGGCCGCCAAGTATGTTGCAGAACATCCTGGTCAGGTTTGCCCGGCCAAGTGGAACGAAGGCGCTGCGACGATTGCGCCTAGCCTCGACCTCGTCGGCAAAATCTAAGAACCTGTTTCATCAAGCGCTGCGCTTGCCATATCGGGTTTGCGCGGTACTCGCTCCTCGCCGTACTGCGTGTACTGTCCCGTCGCTGGGTTCCGTGCGCACCCGATCTGGCGGCGCTCGCCAGCCTGCTGAAACAAGTTCTGAATCATCGCAAGGCTTCAGATAAATCTGCCCGGGTAACTCCGGGCCGGTTTTCAGCGTGAAGCGGTCACCATGTGCGACCGTTTTGCAGTGAAAATCCATCTATGAGGAAAACTATGCTCGACGCTAATATCAAACAACAGTTGCAAGCCTATTTCGGCAATCTCACCCACAAGGTCGAGATCAAGGCTTATCTGAACGATTCAGACAAGTCGCGCGAAATGCATGAATTGCTGCAGGATCTCGCGGCCATCTCCGGCAATATCAGCCTGAGCGAACAACGCGATGCGTCCGAGCGTAGTCCTTCCTTCAAGGTGAACCGTGCCGGAGGCAATATCGGTATTCAGTTTGCCGGTATCCCGATGGGACATGAATTCACTTCGCTGGTGCTGGCCATATTGCAGGCGGGCGGGCATCCGCCCAAGGCCGGCGAGGATACGCTGCAGCAGATCCGCGATCTGCCGGGCACCTATCATTTCGAGACTTATATCTCGCTTTCCTGCCAGAACTGTCCGGAAGTCGTGCAGGCGCTCAACCTGATGGCGGTGGTCAACCCCAACATCACGCATGTGATGATTGATGGTGCCCTGTTCCAGGATGAAGTCACCGAGAAGCAGATCATGGCGGTGCCGACCATCTTCATGAACGGCGCTCACTTCGGTCAGGGTCGCATGAATGTGGATGAGATTCTGGCCAAGCTCGATACCGGCGCTTCGGCGCGCGAAGCTGAAAAAATCAACGCCCGTGCGCCGTTCGATGTGCTGGTGGTGGGCGGTGGCCCGGCCGGCGCGGCTGCTGCGGTCTATGCTGCGCGCAAGGGGATACGCACCGGCATCGTCGCCGAGCGTTTCGGCGGTCAGGTGATGGATACCAATGCCATCGAGAACTTCATTTCGGTGAAGGAGACCGAAGGCCCCAAGCTGGTTTCGGCATTGGAAGAGCACGTCAGAAGCTATGAAGTCGACATCATGAACACACAGCGTGCCGAGAAGCTGATTCCCGGCGAGATGATCGAAATTGAGCTGGCGAACGGCGCCAGGCTGAAGAGCAAGACCGTCATTGTCTCCACCGGCGCCCGCTGGCGCGAGCTCAATGTGCCGGGCGAGAAAGAGTATCGCGGCAAGGGTGTGGCTTATTGTCCGCACTGCGACGGTCCCTTGTTCAAGGGCAAGCCGGTCGCTGTCATCGGCGGCGGTAATTCCGGCGTCGAGGCTGCAATCGACCTCGCCGGTTTCGTCAGCCATGTGACTTTGCTGCAATTCGAGGAACAATTGAAGGCGGATGCGGTGTTGCAGAAGAAGCTTTTCAGCCTGCCCAACATCAAGGTGATTTGTCAGGCGCAGACGACCGAAGTCAACGGTGACGGTCAAAAGGTCACCGGCCTGACCTATATCGACCGCGCCACCGGAAACCCGCACCAGATCGAGATCGCCGCCGTGTTCGTGCAGATCGGCCTGATTCCGAATACGGATTGGCTCAAGGGCACGATCGCACTGAGCCAATATGGCGAGATCGAAGTCGATAGCCACGGCATGACTTCGGTTCCGGGTGTGTTTGCCGCAGGCGATGTGACGACGATTCCGTACAAGCAGATCGTCATTGCGCTCGGCGACGGCGCCAAGGCTTCGCTCGGTGCTTTCGATTACATGATCCGGCAATAGTCATGCATGCAGAAGGTGGCTAAAAGCTACCGGAAAATGCAAACCGCAACGGGGGCAAACAGCCCCCGTTTTTTTGTAAATTGTGTGATACACAGCATGGGGCGAATGGGTGTAAGCTAAGACGCATTCAAACACACGCAGAGATTCAGGTTTGGCCAAGTTCAAAATCCGCGAGAAAATCACCGGTTTGCTGGTGTTTTATTTTCTGATCGCGATGACAGCCATCGGCTTCACGCTGTACGTTTCATGGCAGCTGGAAGGCGGCGCAGCAGCAATCAACGATGCGGGCAAGGAGCGCATGCGTACTTACCGCATTGCCTACTTGCTGACTCAGCATGTCCAGCAGCCTTCGCCGGTTCTCGAAGCCGATATCCGTCAGGAGATCGTGCGTTTCGAAAAGACCCTGGCCGAACTGGAACACGGCAATCCGCAACGGCCGCTGTTCGTTCCTGATGACCCCATGATCCAGAAGCAGATGCAGGTGTTGCATGATACCTGGGGACAGGACATGAAGCCGCGTATTGAACAGCTGCTGAGCCCGGCCGCCGAGGTCGACCGCCAGCAGCAACTGGCTGCCTACCGTCCTGCCAACGAGCGTTTTGTCGATGGCGTCGACGGACTGGTGGCGATGGTGGAAAGCAGTAACGCGCAGGCCACCACGCTGCTGCGATCCATACAGATTGCACTGGTCGTCGTGGCCCTGCTCGGCACGATTCTGCTCGATTACATATTTTCGCTGCTGCTGGTGCGTCCGGTACAACGTCTCAATCAGGGCTTGCAAAGCATGGGCAAGGCCGATTTCAGCGTGCGGCTGCCGACGACCCGCAACGACGAGCTGGGCGAACTGGCGCGGGGCTTCAACCAGATGGCGGAAAAGCTGCAGGATATTTATGCCACGCTGGAGCAGCGTGTGGCAGACAAGACCCGCAGCGTCGATCTCAAGAACCGGGAGCTGGGCGCGCTTTATGAAGTCGCCGCCTTTCTCAATTCCAGCACCGCTGCCGAGCCTTTGTGCGATAACGTGCTGGACCGCATGATCGCGCTGATGGGTGCCATGGGCGGCGTGGTCAGGTTGACCGACCCCAAGGGCGAGCAGTTGCAGATCGTCGCTGCGCGGGGCGTTTCGGAAATGTTTCTGGCGGACGAGACCTTTCTCGATATCGGCGCCTGCATTTGCGGTGAAGTCGCGCGCGATGGTGTTGCGGTCAGCTCGGATTTCGACGCAGTACGGCCGTCGATAATGCTGCATAGTTGCAGCAAGGAAAACATCCGGGCAGTTGCCGCTGTGCCGATACGTTCCAACAAGCGCGTGCTGGGCACGCTCAATCTGTTTTTCGATGCCATGCGCATATTGCCGCCGACGGAGGTGCGCCTGCTGGAATCGGTCGGTCTGCATCTCGGAATTGCCATCGAGAACCAGCGGCTGGTTGCGCGCGAGCGTGAAATGGCGGTATCCGAAGAGCGCAACCTGCTGGCGCAGGAGTTGCATGACAGCATTGCGCAGTCGCTGGCATTTCTCAATATTCAGGTGCAGCTGCTGCATGACGATCTGAGCCACAAGAAAGTCGCAGACGCGATGCAGGTGCTGGAACAGATTCGCGAAGGCGTACAGGAAAGCTACGATGACGTGCGCGAACTTCTGGTGCATTTCCGCACGCGGCTGGAACACGCCGATCTGGAGAGCGCGATTGCCAGCGCCCTGAGGAAATTCGAGGCGCAAACCGCCATCGCGACCGAGTTTGAGCGGCATGGGCCGACACTCGACATGCAGCCCGAGCATGTGTTGCAGATACTGCACATTCTGCAGGAGTCGCTTTCCAACATCCGCAAGCACGCCAATGCCAGCCTGATCAAGGTGGTGCTGGACACCAGCGGACCATGCAGCCTGACCGTGGAAGACAACGGTCAGGGCTTCGAAACCTCGAAATCGGCCGGCGATACCCATGTCGGCATCAACATCATGCGCGAACGCGCAAATCGTTTCGGCGGCGAGTTTTCCATCACTTCCGCGACCGGCGAGGGCACCCGGGTGCGTCTGAGCTGGAGCCCGGTCACCCTTTCTGTGGAGCAACCCAGCGCAGCATGAAACCCATACGTGTACTGATCATTGATGACCATACCCTGTTCCGTAGCGGCATCCGGCTGCTGTTGCAGCGCCAGAGCGGTTTCGAGGTGGTGGGCGAAGCGGGCGACGGGCTCGAAGGCGTGAAGCTCGCCAAACGGCTCAAGCCCGATGTGATTCTGCTCGACCTGCACATGCCTGGTATCGGTGGCCTTGAAGCCTTGCAGCTGTTGCAGGAAGAGTTGCCGCAGACGCAGGTGGTGATGCTGACCGTGTCGGAAGACGCGGAAGATCTGCTTGAAGCGCTGCGCTTCGGCGCGCGCGGCTATCTGCTGAAGAACATCGATACCGATTTTCTGCTCGATTCAATCAAACGGGCTGCTGCGGGCGAATCAGTGATGTCGGCGCAGATGGCGACGCGACTGGCTGATGCGATGCGTGCGCCACAGAAGAGCTTGAAAGCCGCAGTGGCGGAGACCAACAAGCTCTCCCCGCGTGAAGCGGAAATCATCGTCATGCTGGCTGGTGGCGCCAGCAACAAGGAAATTGCACGGACGCTGACGCTCTCTGAATCCACAGTCAAGATTCACGTGCAGGGGATATTGCGCAAACTTAACCTGGCAAGCCGCGTGCAAGCGGCGGTCTATGCCGTTGAGCACGGGCTGGTCGAGGAAAAGTAGCCGCACTGCCGATATGGCCAGCGGATGCTGTTGCGAAAACTCTGCGAACGATTTCCCTTCAGGTCCTGCGAAAACAGCAATAGCTGAACTGCTGCACCGCTCCGGATGGAGTCAGGTGGGCTTCCTTTTTATGCCGGATCAGCTCGAAAGCATCGCCCAATTCCATGCCCAGCGCTTTCGGGCTATAGCGCATGACCGGCAGACCGCTGCATTTTTCCGGCCCGTCTTCGGCGAAGGTTGCCAGGATGAGATGGCCGCCGGAGCGCAAGGCATGCATGAGCCTTTCAATATAGGCCTGCCGCTCGGCCGGTTCCGTGAGAAAGTGGAAGGTTGCGCGATCGTGCCAGAGATCGAAGCGGTCTTTGGAAAATTCCGCGCGGGTGATATCGGCTACTACCCATTGCACGGCCTTCGCTGGTGCCCCCAGCCGTTGCCGGGCAACTTCGATCGCCGCCGCAGACAAATCCAGCACGGTGAGGTCGCTGTAACCTTCCGCCAGAAGCGCATCCACCAGATTTGACGCCCCGCCTCCGACATCGATGATGGCGGCGTCCTTGCCCAGCCCTGTGTCGTGTATCAGCTGCAGGGACATCCCGGCACGGGGTTGAAACCAGCTCACCGAGTCGGCAGCTTTGCTGGCGTAGACGTGTTCCCAATGTTGTTTACGGTCCATGACGGTTTTCCTCAAAGCGCGAAATTCATGGCCGGCCATGCGCCGGCGAATGCTCATGATATCGCGCAAGAAGCCGAAGAAACGAGGTTTCCCGGAATATTTCCGGCGGTCTTTCATGCAGTGGTGGATGGCGGTGTCGCAACGTGCGGCGTCATGAATCTTATCCCGCCAACCCTGTTACCTGGCCAGAAGAACTAGTTCCTTTAACTCAAGCGTCCTGTACTTCCGAAGAATGGGCGAGGGCATCGCCCAGGCCTATGCTTGCATCATGTTCCAATTCGGGAGGTCGGTCATGCCTACACAACAATATAAAGCCTGGTCAGTGGTGATTGCCAGTACGCTGGCTTTTACCGTGTGCTTCATGATCTGGATGATGTTCGCTGTCATCGGCATTCCGATCAAGGAGACACTGGGACTCAACGAAACCGAGTTCGGTATCCTGATTGCGACGCCGGTGCTGACTGGTTCCCTGATGCGCCTGCCGCTTGGCATGTGGACCGACCGCTTCGGCGGCCGTATCGTATTTTTCGTGCTGATGCTGTCCACCGTCATCCCGATCTGGCTCATCTCCTACAGCACTGCCTACTGGCATTATCTGGTGGCGGGTCTGTTCGTCGGTATCGCCGGCGGCTCCTTTACGGTCGGCATTGCCTACTGTGCCCGCTGGTTCCCGAAGAACCGCCAGGGTCTGGCCATGGGCATTTTCGGCGCCGGCAACACCGGTGCAGCCGTTACCAAACTGGTCGCGCCGCTGATTGTGGTGGCTTACGGCTGGGCCATGGTGCCGCAGGTTTACGCCGTGCTGATGCTGGTGACGGCGGTCCTGTTCTGGTTCTTCACCTTTTCCGACCCGGGCCACAAGGTGTCTCATACCATCACCATGCGTGAACAGCTGGCCGTGTTGAAAGACCCCAAGGTCTGGAAATACAGCCAGTATTATTCCATTGTCTTCGGCGGCTATGTGGCACTGGCGCTGTGGATGACCAAGTATTACATCAGTGAATACGGTTTCGACCTCAAGACCGCTGCGCTGCTGGCTGCCGCCTTCAGCATTCCCGGCGGCATGCTGCGCGCCATGGGCGGTTATTACTCGGACAAGTTCGGTGCCCATACCGTGACCTGGTGGGTGCTGTGGGTGTCGCTGGTCTGCCTGTTTTTCCTGTCGTATCCGCAAACCCAGGTCAGCATTCTCACGATCAATGGCCCGCAGACTTTCCATGTCGGTCTTAACGCCACCATGTTCACCATCATCATGTTCACCATGGGCATTGCCTTCGCTATCGGCAAAGCCTCGGTGTTCAAGTACATCGCCGACGATTATCCGCACAACATCGGTGTGATATCCGGCGTCGTCGGTCTCGCTGGCGGGCTCGGCGGCTTCCTGCTGCCCATCATGTTCGGCGCTCTGGTCGATCTGACCGGCGTGCGTTCCTCCGCCTTCATGCTCATGTTCGGCATCGTCTGGGTTTCATTGCTCTGGATGTACTGGACCGAAGTGCGGCCGGTGAAAATCGGTCGCCATCATGAGCGGATCACAAAAAAACAAGCGGTATCCATTTAGGGAGAGCAGTATGTCAACCAATATCAAGGACTGGAACGTCGAAGACCAGAAGTTCTGGGAATCCACCGGCAGCAAAGTCGCCTACCGCAATTTGTGGATCTCGGTGCCGGCGCTTCTGTGCGGTTTCGCCGTCTGGCTCATGTGGGGCATCATCGCCGTGCAGATGAGCAATCTCGGCTTTCCTTTCAGCAAGGACGAACTGTTCACGCTGACGGCGATTTCCGGGCTGGCCGGTGCCACCATGCGTATCCCATCCTCCTTCTTTATTCGTCTGGCGGGCGGACGCAATGTCATCTTTCTCACCACTGCCATGCTGATCACGCCGGCGGTCGGTACCGGCATCGCCCTGCAGCATCCGGAATGGCCGCTTTGGGTGTTCCAGCTGATGGCGCTGTGGTCAGGCGTCGGCGGCGGCAATTTCGCCAGCTCGATGTCCAATATCAGCACGTTCTTCCCCAAGCGCCTGCAAGGTACCGCGCTCGGCCTTAACGCCGGTCTGGGCAATTTCGGTGTCACCACCATGCAGATCCTGATTCCGCTGGTAATGACCATGGGTGTGTTCGGCGCGCTGGGTGGCGAGCCGATGACGCTGGTGAAAGACAGCGGCTGGATTCTCGGCAAGATCAGCGCCGGTACGCCGACCTTCATCCAGAATGCCGGTTACGTCTGGATACTGCTGTTGCTGCCGCTGGCCGCCGCCGCCTGGTTTGGCATGAACAACCTGCTGCCGATTTCGCCGGATGCCGAGCGTACCTTGTGGGCTTTCATCAAGGTCACCTGGCTCTACACGCTGGCCTTTGTGCCCGCCATCGTCGGCCTCTATCTCTACCTGCCGGCACCCACCGGACTGGGCCTTCTGAGTATGTGGGTAGTGATGCCGCTCATTATCGGCTCCACGCTGCTGGTGATGAAGCTGGCTGCCTTCGGCACCATGAAGGAAAACATCCAGAAGCAGTTCGCCATCTTCAAGAACAAGCATACCTGGTCGATGACCGCGCTCTATGTCGTCACTTTCGGTTCTTTTATCGGCTTTTCGATGGCGTTGCCGCTTTCCATCACCGTCATCTTCGGTGACCAGCACATCTACGACCCGGTCGANNGTCGGTGCGCTGATCCGTCCGCTCGGCGGCTGGGTTTCCGACAAGGTCGGCGGTTCCATCGTCACCCAGGTCATCTCTGCAGTCATGGTCGCCGCTTCCAGTTACGCCGGCTACATCATGATGCAGGCCTATCAGTCGATGACGCCGGAAGTGTATTTCACCGAGTTTCTGGTGGTGTTCATCATTCTGTTCGCCGCAACCGGTATCGGTAACGGTTCTACCTTCAGAACCGTTGGTGTGATCTTTGACCGTACCCAGGCCGGCCCCGTGCTCGGATGGACCTCGGCAGTCGCCGCCTACGGCTCTTTCATCGCGCCGGAGGTGATCAAGGGCCAGCTCAACGCCGGTACGCCGGAAATGGCGATGTACGGTTTTGCAGTGTTCTACGCGCTCTGCCTCATTCTCAACTGGTGGTTCTATCTGCGTTCCGACGCCGAGATCAAGAACCCGTAAGCGAAAAATGCAGGGCGGGCGGCAAGTTGCCTGCCCTGTAAAAACTGTCACGAATCAAAAAAGGAGTCAGTACCATGAGCCACTTTCTGGATCGCCTCAAATTCTTCGACAAGGTCAAAGCGACCTTTTCCGATGGGCACGGCATCGTCACCAACGAGGATCGTCAGTGGGAAGATGCCTACAGGCACCGCTGGCAGCATGACAAGGTGGTGCGTTCCACGCACGGTGTCAATTGCACCGGCGGTTGTAGCTGGAAGATTTTCGTCAAGAACGGCCTGGTGTCGTTCGAGATGCAGCAGACCGATTACCCGCGCACCCGCGACGACCTGCCCGACCACGAGCCGCGCGGTTGCCAGCGTGGCGCATCGTTCTCCTGGTATCTGTACAGCCCGCACCGTATCAAGCATCCGCTGATACGCGGCCGTTTGCTCGACCTCTATCGTGCCGAAAGAAAATCCGGCAAGGATCCGGTGGATGCCTGGGCGGCAATTCAGGCGGATGCAGCGAAACGCAAATCCTATACCGCAGTGCGCGGCCTCGGCGGTTTCGTGCGCGCTCCCTGGGATGAAGTCAACGAGATCATGGCCGCTGCCAACGTGTATACCATCAAAAAATGGGGACCGGACCGCATTTTCGGTTTCTCACCGATTCCCGCCATGTCGATGATTTCCTACGCCGCAGGCTCGCGTTATCTCTCCCTCATCGGTGCTGCCTGCGGTTCTTTCTACGATTGGTATTGCGACCTGCCTGCCGCCAGCCCGCAGACCTGGGGCGAGCAGACCGACGTGCCCAAATCGGCCGACTGGTACAACAGCTCCTACATCATTGCCTGGGGCTCCAACGTGCCGCAAACGCGCACGCCGGATGCCCACTTCCTGACCGAGGTGCGCTACAAGGGCACCAAGG
>DIVE01000097.1 GCA_002423265.1 Methylophilaceae bacterium UBA6140
TTTGTGTTTGGTGGAGCCGGCGGGAATCGAACCCGCGTCCGCAAGTCCTCCACAGACAGTTCTACATACTTAGCTGTGTTGTTTGATTTAACCGCACATTCACCAACGAGCAAGCAAATGTGAAGCGAGTTACCTTGGATTTAATGTTGTATCAAGTAACCCGATACAACACGAGTCTCTCTGTATGACGCTGCTGTGGTTGCCCACCCGACCGAGAGACCCTTCGGTGCAGCGTCCAGCCGGGATTAAGCGGCTAGAGCGTAAGTTTCGTCGTTTGCGACTATACTTTTTCAGATGGATTTACGAGGAAACCTGAACCCTCGGTATGCCCTGCACTGCTTTGCAACCCACGTCGAAACCGGGTCGGCCCCTGAAAGTTTCTTCGCATTCGTCACTTTGCGCTGTTATGACTGAACCACCTTGCATAAAGTTCAGACATATTCAAAATTATACCCGATTAAACCGCAATCGCCCTATTTGTTGCGCGCGCATGATGCGGCCCCTCTCACGCTCCCAGTCACGCTCTTTCTCGGCGTCACGCTTGTGGCTTCGGCGGCTGCGCTTAACATCGGCTGCGCCAAATTAGCCTGCTCCGCAAGCGTTAGGCGATTTTGTTGTGTCTTTTCATTATCTGCCCCTGTTCACGCTTCCAGTCTTTTTCGCGTTCAGCGTCGCGCTTGTCGTATTGCTTCTTGCCCTTGGCCAGGCCGATTTGCAGCTTGACGCGCCCGCGCACGTAGTACATTTCGAGCGGGACCAGTGTGTATCCCGCGCGCTCGACCTTGCCGATGAGTTTGGCAATCTCTTCCGAATGAAGCAAAAGCTTGCGTGTGCGGATGGCATCCGGGCGGATGTGGGTTGAGGCTGCGCCCAGCGGAGTGATATGACAGCCGATGAGATAGATCTCGCCTCGCTGAATGATGACATAAGCCTCTTTCAGGTTGACGCGGTTATCGCGAATGGCCTTGACTTCCCAGCCTTCAAGAACGATACCGGCTTCGTATTTTTCCTCGATGAAATAGTCGTGATAGGCTTTTTTGTTCTGGGCAATGCTCATGAGAAGGCAGATAGACTAAAATCGTCATTTTACTCCAGTTAGTTTGCAAGGTTGTCCGCTAATGTCGCAGGTTGAAAAAACTGTTCTTGTTGCCCATTCTGCCGAGCGCATGTATGCGCTGGTCGATGCGGTTGAGCAATATCCGGAGTTTTTGCCCTGGTGCGGCGGTGTGGACCTGATCAAGCGCAATGATACCCATACCAGCGCAACCCTGCATATCGACTACCATGGCATCAAGCAGCACTTCACCACCGAGAACGAGAAAACCTACCCGAGCCTGATGGATATCAGTCTGGTCAACGGTCCTTTCAAACATCTCGAAGGCGTCTGGCGCTTCATTCCGCTGGCGGCGGATGCCTGCAAAATCGAATTCCGGCTGAATTACGAATTCTCCAATGCATTTCTGGAGCGGCTGATTGCGCCGGTGTTCAGCCACATTGCCAACACGTTTGTTGATGCGTTCGTCGAGCGCGCAGATAAGGTTTACTGATGACTGAAGAAACCAGCAACCACAGCATCATGGTCGAGGTGGCTTATGCCCTCCCCAAGCAGCAACTGATCGTACCGATCAACGTGCCGGAGGGCGCAACGGCAGAGGCGGCAATCATTGCCTCCGGCATTATGGAGAAATTCCCCGAGATTGATCTCGCCGTTAACAAGATAGGGATATTCGGCAAACTGACCAAACTCGATACCGCACTTCGCGATCTGGACCGGGTGGAAATCTATCGCCCCTTGATCGCGGATCCGAAAGAGGTTCGCCGTCAGCGCGCCGCTGAAGGCAAGGTCATGAAAAAAGGCGGCGGCACGGGAGAAGGCGAAGCGGCTGAAACGGCTGGCGGCACTGCCGCAGTCTAGTCACAAAACGCTTCAATGTCCTTCTTCGCTTGCGCCAGACCCTCGGCAATCGCTGCGTCGTCGTAGTAAACGCGCTCGCCCTGCTCTGTCATCCGGCTGATTCTGCCACCCTGTTCGAAAGTGTGCAGCCGCGCTCTGGCCTCGGCACAATTCTGCTGCCTGATCTTCAGATTGGCCGCTTCCACCAACTGCTTTTCCTTTTCGCGCTCGGCAGCTTCCTTGCTGGCATTGGCGGATTTTTCGGCCTCGACATTCTGCGGGGTGTGTACCGGCACAGCGCGGCTATCGACACTCCCGCCCTCGGCCGAGGGCTGCAACAGCATGCCTTTTTCCCCCATCAGGGTTTCATACGGCACATTACCGAGCGGCGGCGTATCGGAATAACGCACCGTGCCGTTCTTTTCCTTCCATTTGTAGATTTGCCCCTTGACCGCATAAGCAGGAACCGAGAGCGTTAAAGCCAGTAGCGATATCAGCAAAGCCAGACAACCTTTATTCATTGCATGCCTTTTCGTAAAACGATTCATAAAACGATTCATGGATGCCCACATTATGATGCCTCAGGCCGCGCGTGCAAACTGTTCCAAAGTTTGAGATTTACCGGAATCGGACTAGTCGGTATAATTAGCTTTTGCCGGAAAGATATTCCATGCGTCTGTTGCAAAGTGCACTCACATTTGATGATGTCCTGCTGGTTCCAGCCCACTCGAACGTACTCCCGCGCGAAGTCAGTCTCGCGACCCAATTAACCCGCTCCATCCGTCTCAATATCCCGCTGGTTTCCGCCGCGATGGATACCGTGACGGAAGCGCCGCTTGCGATTGCACTGGCGCAGGAAGGCGGCATCGGCATTATCCACAAGAACATGATGATTGCCGATCAGGCGTATCACGTATCGCGCGTCAAGCGCTTCGAATCCGGCGTGGTTCACGACCCGGTCACCATACATCCGCAGATGACCGTGCGCGACGTCCTCGCGCTCACCCAGAAATACAAGATTTCCGGCCTGCCGGTAGTCGATGGCGGCAAAGTCGTCGGCATCGTCACCAACCGCGACCTGCGTTTTGAAACCAACCTGGACCAATCCATCGTTCACATCATGACCCCGCGCGAGCGTCTGGTCACCGTGCGCGAAGGCACCAGCCGTGAAGAAGCCATGCAATTGCTGCACAAGCATCGACTGGAACGTGTCCTGGTGGTCAACGAAGCTTTCGAACTGAAGGGCCTCATCACCGTCAAGGATATCCAGAAATCGAGTGACCACCCCAGCGCCTGCAAGGATAGCCAGGGCCGTTTGCGCGTTGGTGCGGCTGTCGGCGTCGGCGAAGGCACGGAAGAACGCGTAACTGCGCTGGCGGAAGCCGGCGTCGATGTCGTTGTCGTCGATACTGCACACGGCCATTCGCAGGGTGTGCTCGACCGCGTCAGCTGGGTCAAGAAGAATTTCCCGCAAGTTGAAGTCATCGGCGGCAACATCGCCACCGCTAAAGCCGCAAAAGCGCTGGTCGACGCCGGTGCCGACGGCGTCAAGGTCGGTATCGGACCCGGCTCCATCTGCACCACACGCATCGTCGCCGGCGTCGGCGTGCCGCAGATCAGCGCCATCAGCAACGTCGAAGAGGCCCTGCGCGGCAGCGGCGTGCCTTTCATCGCCGATGGCGGCATCCGCTTCTCCGGCGACATCTCGAAGGCAATTGCCGCCGGCGCCTATTCCGTCATGCTGGGCGGCATGTTCGCCGGCACTGAAGAAGCCCCGGGCGAGATCGAGCTTTACCAGGGCCGCTCTTACAAATCCTACCGTGGCATGGGCTCCATCGGTGCCATGCAAAAAGGCTCCAGCGACCGTTATTTCCAGGACAACAACGGCAACGCCGACAAGCTGGTGCCGGAAGGCATTGAAGGCCGCGTTCCCTACAAGGGCTCCGTGCTGGCTGTCATCCATCAGCTGATGGGTGGGTTGCGCGCCTCCATGGGCTATGTCGGCTGCAAGACCATAGACGAGATGCGCACGCGCGCCGAGTTCGTGCAGATCACCTCCGCCGGCATGCGCGAATCTCATGTACATGACGTGCAGATCACCAAAGAGGCGCCTAATTACCGTATTGATTAGTGATCAACTGGCCCGTGAATGACACGCCGGCCAGTCAGTCAGCGTTACGCCGTGCATCTTTCGGGGTGTGCGGTGTTTTGCATTTAGAGACGCAACTTCGCAAAATCCCGGCAGCAGGCCTTGCAGGCTGCCAGTTACATATCTGATTGAAACTGCTCATGACCAAGAAAATTCTGATTCTCGATTTCGGCTCCCAATATACGCAACTGATCGCCCGCCGCGTGCGCGAAGCGAATGTCTACTGTGAACTCCACTCATGGGATGTCGACGATGTCTTCATTCGCGATTTCGCACCCGCAGGCATCATCCTCTCTGGCGGCCCCAATTCGGTATACGAAAATGAAACGCCGAGAGCGCCCGACGCGGTTTTCGAGCTTGGCGTTCCCGTCCTCGGCATTTGCTATGGCATGCAGACCATGGCGGCACAACTCGGCGGTAAAGTCGAAAACGCCGCCAAACGCGAATTCGGCTATGCCGAAATCCGCGCGCGCGGCCACTCCAGACTGTTCAGCGAAATTGAAGATCGCATCAACAAAGACGGCCACGGGCTGCTCGATGTCTGGATGAGTCACGGCGACAAGGTCACCGGGCTTCCGGCCGGATTCAGCGTGATCGCCAGCAACGACGCAACCCCTATCGCCGGCATGGCAGACGAATCCCGGCGCTACTACGCGGTGCAGTTCCACCCCGAAGTGACCCACACGCGCCAAGGCAAAGCCATCCTCAGCCGCTTCGTGCATGAGATCTGCGGCTGCGACCGCTCGTGGAACATGCCGGACTACGTCGAAACCGCCGTTGCCCGCATCCGCGCCGAAGTCGGCAGCGACCAGGTCATTCTCGGCCTCTCCGGCGGCGTCGACTCCTCCGTTGCCGCAGCGCTGATCCATCGCGCCATCGGCGACCAGCTCACCTGCGTGTTCGTCGATAACGGCCTGCTTCGCCTCAACGAAGCCGAACAAGTCATGGAAACCTTCGCCAGAAACCTCGGCGTCAAGGTTATTCATGTCGATGCCAGCGCCAAATTCCTGGGCGACCTCGCTGGCGTCACAGACCCGGAGGCCAAGCGCAAGATCATCGGCCGCGA
>DIVE01000045.1:0-26351 GCA_002423265.1 Methylophilaceae bacterium UBA6140
CCTTGCATCTGGGAGGCGAAGTCGTTCGTCACGCGCTTGGCGGCGATCGCCTTCGCCACGCCCTGAATCACGAGGTCTGCGGCTTCAGTCCAGCCGAGATGGCGCAGCATCATTTCTGCCGAAAGTATCAACGAGCACGGGTTGGCGATGTCCTGGCCGGCGATTTTGGGCGCTGTGCCGTGCGTGGCTTCGAACATCGCGGTCGTGTCCGACAGGTTGGCGCCGGGCGCGATGCCGATACCGCCTACCTGTGCCGCCAGTGCGTCCGACATGTAATCCCCGTTCAGATTCAGCGTCGCCACCACATCGTAATCCGCCGGATGCAGCAGAATCTCCTGCAGGAAGGCGTCGGCAATACAGTCCTTGATGACAATGCCGTTCGGCAGTTTGCACCATGGGCCACCGTCAATCTCGACGGCATCGAACTCCTCTTTTGCCACTTCGTAACCCCAGGTCTTGAAGCCGCCTTCTGTGAATTTCATGATGTTGCCCTTGTGGGCGATGGTCACGGATTTTCGGTTGTTGTCGATGGCGTATTGGATGGCCTTGCGCACCAGGCGTTTGCTGCCTTCGACCGAGACCGGTTTGATGCCGATTGCAGAACTGTCGGGGAAGCGGATTTTTTTGCGCACGCCCATGTCACTGAGAAAGTTGATGACTTTCTTCACTTCGTCCGTGCCCGCTGCCCATTCGATGCCGGCATAGATGTCCTCGGTGTTTTCGCGGAAAATCACCATATCGGTTTTTTCCGGATGCTTGACCGGGCTCGGAACGCCCTGGAAATACTGCACCGGGCGCAGGCATACGTAGAGGTCGAGCTCCTGGCGCAGTGTCACGTTCAGCGAGCGGATGCCGCCACCGACCGGGGTCGTCAGCGGCCCCTTGATCGAGATCACGTAGTCCTTGACCGCCTGCATGGTTTCTTCCGGTAACCAGCTGTCCTTGCCGTAAACTTTGGTGGCTTTTTCACCGGCATAGACTTCCATCCATGAAATGGCGCGTTTGCCGCCGTAGGCTTTTTCAACGGCAGCATCGACGACCTTGATCATCGGCGGCGTGATATCGACGCCGATACCATCGCCTTCGATAAATGGGATAATCGGATGATCGGGTACGTTGAGGGAGTTGTCAGGATTGACGATGATTTTTTGGCCCTTGGCGGGTACCTTGATTTTCGTGGTCATGGATTAATCTCAAAATGCTGATTCTGTTTAACAAGCCGTATGGTGTCATCTGCCAGTTCAGTGCGCATGAGCAGCACCCTACGCTCAAGGATTTCATTCCTGTGCCGGATGTCTATGCAGCGGGAAGACTGGATACGGATAGTGAAGGTTTGCTTATTTTAACCGATGATGGCGCGGTCCAGCATCGTTTATCGCACCCGAAGCATAAAGAATTGAAGACTTACTGGGCTCAGGTGGAAGGCGTCCCCGATGAGCCGGCCCTTGCGCGTTTGCGGGCCGGGGTGGATTTGGGAGACTTTGTCACGCGCCCAGCGCAGATCAGGCTGATCGAGGAGCCGCAAGGTTTGTGGCCGAGGGTTCCGCCGATCAGGGAGCGCAAGGCGATTCCGACTTCCTGGCTGGAAATCCGGATATCCGAAGGCAAAAATCGCCAGGTGAGACGGATGACGGCTAAAATCGGATTTCCTACATTGCGTCTGATACGCTATGCGGTAGGCGCTTATAACCTGGATGAATTGTTGCCGGGAACTTGGAAAACGATCAAATGAGTAACGAGGGACATATATGAATCCGGTGGTAGTGGTCAGGCACGCGCTGACCGAAGGTGCGGGATATTTGGGTGACTTTCTGACGGAAAAGCAGATACCGTGGCAAATGATAAGAATCGATCAGGGCGATCCGCTACCGGCGGATATGGCAGCTTACAGCGGCATGGCGCTGATGGGCGGCCCCATGAGTGTCAATGACGACCTGCCCTGGATAGCGCCGCTGGTGAGGCTGATTCAGGATGCCATGCAAAGAGATATTCCGGTGCTGGGCCATTGTCTGGGCGGTCAATTGATCAGCAAGGCGCTGGGTGCGAGGGTAGGCAAGAACCCGGTCAAGGAGATCGGCTGGCTCGAGGTGGAAGTGACGCCGGGAGAAATCTCGCAACAGTGGTTCGGCGACCTGCGCCATTTCAATGCCTTTCACTGGCATGGCGAAACTTTTGCGCTGCCGGAAGGTGCGACACACTTGCTTTCCAGCCCGTATTGCCGCAATCAGGCTTATGCCTTCGGAAAGCATCTGGCTTTGCAATGTCATATCGAGATGACAGCAGAGATGGTCAAGGTCTGGTGCGGCAATGGACAGGATGAAATCGGGGGATCGATTGCCAGCACGGGCGTGCAGACTGTCGAAGAAATCCAGCGCGATCTGCCGGCACGAGTTGCGGGGTTGAACCGGGTTTCGCACCGGGTTTACGAACACTGGATACGAGGTCTCGCAGGCTGATCCAAGTCTCGCCTGCGCTTATGATAAAATCCGCTAACTTGAATCCTTGAACAAAAAGATCAATCCATGTCCGGCAATACCATAGGTAAATTATTTACCCTGACTTCATTCGGCGAATCGCACGGCCCCGGCATCGGCGGCATCGTCGATGGCTGCCCGCCGGGACTGGAGCTGAACGAAGAGGATTTGCAGGTTGATCTCGACCGCCGCAAACCCGGTACTTCGCGCCATGTGACCCAGCGCAAGGAAGCCGACGCGGTGGAAATTCTTTCCGGCGTGTTCGAAGGCAAAACCACGGGTGCGCCGATCGGTTTTCTGATCCGCAATCAGGATCAACGCAGTCAGGATTACGGAAAAATCGCCGAGACTTTTCGTCCCGGACATGCCGATTACACGTATTGGCAAAAATACGGCATCCGCGATTATCGTGGCGGTGGCCGTTCAAGTGCGCGCGAAACTGCGGTAAGAGTCGCTGCTGGCGCGATTGCCAAAAAATGGCTGAAGCAGCGCTATGGCGTCGAAATTCGTGGGTATATGAGCCAGCTCGGTGAGATTGCGATTCCATTCCAAAGCTGGGATGCGGTGAACGAGAATCCCTTCTTTTGTCCCAACCGCGACATCCTGCCGGAACTGGAAGCCTACCTCGATGGAATACGCAACGCACGCGATTCCGTCGGCGCCCGCATTTCCATCGTTGCCCGGGGTGTGCCTGTCGGCTGGGGTGAGCCGGTGTATGACCGGCTGGACGCCGAAATAGCCTATGCCATGATGAGCATCAATGCGGTCAAGGGTGTTGAGGTCGGTGCCGGCTTCGCCAGCGTTGCGCAACGCGGATCGGTACACAGCGATGAAATGACGCCTTCCGGGTTTGCGACAAATCACGCCGGCGGTATTCTGGGCGGCATATCCAGCGGACAGGATATCGAGGTGCATATTGCCTTGAAGCCGACTTCCAGTATTCCGCAGGAGCGCCGTTCGATCGACAAGGCAGGCAACGCCCTCAACATGCAGACGACGGGCCGGCACGATCCCTGTGTGGGGGTGCGCGCAACGCCGATTGCCGAAGCGATGATGGCGCTGGTGTTGATCGATCATGCATTGCGCCATCGGGCTCAGTGCGGCGATGTTTCCACCACAACACCCAAAATAGCAGGCGTCTAGAAACGGGTCGGCAATCGCCGGCCTTTTTTCTTGCTTGAGATATGCACCTCTTTCCTTATTGGCGGCTTTCCAGTTTTTATTTCACCTACTACATGTTTGTGGGTGCATTTGTGCCTTACTGGGGTCTGTACCTGAAGTCGGTCAATTTTTCCGCAGTCGAGATCGGCATACTGCTCTCCCTTTTTCAGGTCAGCCGCATATTCTCTCCCAGCTTCTGGGGATGGCTGGCTGACAGAACCAATCGTCGTGTGGTCTGGATCAAGCTGACTGCATTGCTCGGTCTGCTCGGCTATGTAGGCGTGTTTTTCGGTACCAGTTTCGTCTGGCTGTTTTTTGTCATGGCTGCGCTCAGCATGTTTACCAGCTCCACACTGCCTCTGGCCGAGGCGGTGACCATGGCCCATATCGAACCTGCCAATCAGCCGTATGGGCGTATCCGCGTATGGGGTTCCATAGGCTTTATCGTTGCGGTTCTCGTACTCGGCATGTTGCTGGATTATGCGCCTGTCGAGAGCTTGCTGTGGTGCCTGCTCGCCATACAGGCTACGCTGCTGTTGCTGACCTTCCATATCCCCGAGCCGCATGTGCCTCCGCACCATACCGACCATCTTTCGGTCTGGAATATTGTCATGCGGCCGGAGGTTCTGGCCTTGCTGATCGGCTGTTGTCTGATGGTGAGCGCTCACAGCGTCTATTACAGCTTTTTCTCCATTTTTCTTGAAGAACGCGGGTACAGTAAAACACTGATCGGCATACTCTGGGCAGTAGGTGTAGTGTGCGAGATATTGATGTTCGTCGTCATGCCGCGCTTGTTGAAGGTGTTCAGCCTCAAGCAGGTTCTGTTGATGAGTCTGATGCTGGCAGTATTGCGGTTCGCAATGATCGGTCTCGGGACTTCATCGCTCTGGGTGTTGTTGCTCGCTCAGACTTTGCATGCGGCGACATTCGGCAGCTTTCACGTGGCATCGGTCGCCATTGTTCAGCAGTATTTCAGAGGCAGGCACCAAGCCAAGGGGCAGGCCATTTACAGCAGTGTCGGCTACGGGTTGGGCGGTACGATAGGCGGCATATCAGGCGGCTATGCCTTGCAGTATCTTGGTGGTGAAACCACTTTTGTGCTGACATCGGTTTACCCGTTGATCGGCTTTCTGGTCGTCGCGATCTGGCTCAAGCTGGAGCACGAGAAAAAACAAAGCCGGCATTGAGCTTGCGCTATGCCGGCTTGTTGTTTTTCGTACAAGTTACATTTTCCGCTTGTCGCGCTCGATGAGCGCGTAAGCGGAATGGTTATGAATTGATTCGAAATTTTCAGATTCGACGACATAGGCGTCAATTCTGCGTTCGGCGTTGAGTTGTGCGGCAACGTCGCGCACCATGTCTTCGACGAATTTTGGATTGTCATAGGCGCGTTCGGTGACAAATTTTTCATCCGGGCGCTTCAGCAGGCCGTATAACTGGCAGGAGGCTTGCTCTTCAACCAGCGTGATAATGTCTTCGACCCAGATGAAGTCGTTGATCAAGGCGGTCACTGTCACGTGTGAGCGCTGATTGTGCGCGCCGTAATCCGAGATTTTCTTCGAGCATGGGCAGAGGCTGGTCACCGGTACGAGTACCTTGACCGTGATGTTGAATTTGCCGTCCTGAATTTCACCGATGAAGGTCACTTCATAATCCAGCAGACTTTGTACGCCGGAAATCGGCGCGGCCTTGTTGACGAAGTAAGGGAAGGTCATTTCAACGTGTCCGGATTCGGCTTCCAGGCGTTTCACCATTTCGCGCAAAATGGTCTCGAACGATTCGACCGAAATTTCGCGTTCGTTCATGTTGAGTATCTCGACGAAGCGAGACATGTGCGTACCCTTGAAATTGTGCGGCAGGTGCACGTACATGTTGAACATGGCAACGGTATGTTGCACGCCGCCGGTTTTGTCCTTGACTTTGACCGGGTGGCGGATGGATTTGATGCCGACCTTGTCGATCGCAAGATGTCTGGTGTCGGGGGTGTTTTGCACGTCCTCGATGGGGGGGGTAATCGGTTGGTTCATGAGCTTCTCGTCTCAGTTGGTGTTCTCAGTAATACTTGAGTATAACACTAGGTTAATTTTATCTCAACGGCGCGGATGATGCCGTCTGCGTTGAGACCGCACCGGGCCAGCATGGTTTCATGCACGCCATGTTCAATGAATTCGTCCGGCAAGCCCAGGCAGAGGGTGTTGACGGTCATGTTCATGGCCTGCAAGGCTTCCATCACACCGGCGCCGGCACCTCCGGCCAGCGCATTTTCTTCGATAGTCACGATCAGCGAGTGTGTGCCGGCCAGTTGTTTGATAAGGTCGATGTCCAGTGGTTTGACGAAGCGCATGTCAGCAACCGTGGCATCCAGCTTTTCTGCGGCCTCCAGTGCGGGATGAAGCATGCTGCCGAAGGCCAGGATTGCGATCCGGCTGCCTTGTCGTCTTACCAGGCCACGCCCGATGGCAAGGGCCTGCATTTCAGTTTGAGTGGCAACGCCGGTACCGCTGCCGCGCGGGTAGCGCACAGCGCTTGGCCCGTTGTGCTGATAGGCTGTATACAACAGCTGGCGGCATTCGTTTTCGTCGCTGGGTGCCATCACGACCATATTCGGAACGCAGCGCAGATAAGTCAGATCGAAACTACCCGCATGGGTCGGACCGTCTGCGCCGACCAGGCCGGCACGATCAATGGCAAATACAACGGGCAGGTTCTGCAGTGCGATGTCGTGGACCAGTTGATCGTAGGCGCGTTGCAGGAATGTCGAATAAATCGCGACTACCGGTTTCAGGCCGTCGCAGGCCATGCCGGCGGCAAAGGTGACTGCATGTTGCTCGGCGATACCGACATCGAAGAAGCGTTGCGGGTATTTCTCCGCGAAATCGTTCAAACCTGAGCCGTCGCTCATCGCCGGTGTAATGCCGATCAGGCGTTCGTCCTCGGCGGCCATGTCGACCAGCCATTCACCGAAAATCTGGGTGTAGGTTTTTTTGCCGGCGTTGCCGACCGAGTCGCCGTTGCTGGGATCAAACTTGCCGACGCCGTGATATTTACCCGGATTATCTTCCGCCGGCTGGTAGCCATGCCCTTTTTGCGTCACTACGTGCAGGAACTGCGGCCCTTTGAGCTGGCGTATGTTGTGCAGGGTCGAAACCAGCGTGTCGAGATCATGGCCGTCGATCGGCCCGATGTAATTGAAGCCGAATTCTTCAAACAATGTGCTCGGCGACATCATGCCCTTGACATGCTCTTCCGCGCGCTTGGCGAATTCCAGCACCGGCGGCACCACGCGCAGCACTTTTTCGCCGGAGCGCCACATGCGTTCGTACAGTTTGCCGGAGAGCAGTTTTGCCAGGTAATTGTTGAGGGCGCCGACGTTGGGCGAGATCGACATNNACCAGCAGATTGGCGTCCATGGCGCCGGCATTGTTCAGTGCTTCGAATGCCATGCCCGCTGTCATCGCGCCGTCGCCGATGATGGCGACAGCGCGGCGTTCCAGCCCGGCCTGTTGGGCGGCGACGGCCATGCCAAGTGCGGCTGAGATGGAAGTGCTGGAGTGGCCGGTGCCGAAGGTGTCGTATTCGCTTTCGCAGCGCCGCGGGAAACCGGCGATGCCTTCAGGTTTGCGCAAGGTGCTCATCGCTGCGCGGCGGCCGGTCAGTATCTTGTGCGGGTAGGTTTGGTGGCCGACATCCCACACCAGCCTGTCATCCGGCGTGTTGAATACGTAATGCAACGCGATCGTGAGTTCGACGACCCCCAGGTTGGATGAGAGGTGACCGCCGGTCTGGGAGACGCTCTCAATCAAAAAGGCGCGAAGCTCCTTTGCCAGTTCAGGCAATTGTTTGCGCTCCAGGTCGCGCAGCTGTTGCGGGGAGTCGATGGTCTCTAGAAGTGCGTACATAAAGGATCTGATAATGTTTTTGAACGATTCAAATCAAGCTAGAAGCTGCGTCGGGTGATGAATTCTGCAAGCTGAACCAGCCGCTGGGCCTGGTTGCCGAAAGGGGCGAGGTGTTCGATAGCGTTTTCGTGCAGCTCTCTCGCCAGATCCCTGGCACGCGACAAGCCGAGAATCGTAACGTAGGTTGGTTTGTTGGCTTCGGCGTCCTTGCCGGCGGTTTTGCCCAGCGTGGCAGTATCGGCTTCGGCATCGAGAATGTCGTCAACCACCTGAAATGCGAGCCCGATGGATTGTGCGTAATGGTCGATCGCTTTCAGCTTTTCAGGTGCGGGCGCATCGGCACAGTAGGCGCCGAGCAACGCGGCGGCGCGTATCAGCGCACCGGTTTTGTGTATGTGCATGTATTCCAGCTCGGATTGGTTCAGAGCCTGGCCGACACTGGCGAGGTCAATGGCCTGACCGCCTGCCATGCCTCTGGAGCCGCTTGCGATTGCCAGCAGGTGTACCATCTCCAGTTGTTGCGAGGCGTTGCGGCAAATCCCCGGCTGAGACAATAGCTGGAAGGCCAGGCTCTGCAAGGCGTCGCCGACCAGCAAAGCGGTCGCATCGTCATATTGCTTGTGACAGGAGGGCTTGCCTCTGCGTAAATCATCGTCGTCCATGCAGGGCATGTCGTCGTGCACCAGCGAGTAGGCGTGAATCAGCTCGACAGCGGCAGCAGCAACATTGGTTTTCTCCGGGGCGGCGCCACATAGTTCGGCGGCAGCATGTGCCAACAGCGCACGCACGCGTTTGCCACCGCCCATGACAGAGTAACGCATGGCTTCATGCAGCTTTTGCGGGGAGATATGGTCGGCCGGCAGAAGGGCGTCCAGTGCAGATTCAGTCCGCGCTTGAATCTGCAGCGACCACGCTTTGAAATCATTCATCTTTGTAAGCTTGAAGGGTATTGTTTTCGTTTAACAGGCGAACCTGCTGCTCGATATCGGCCAGCGATTTCTGGCAGAACTGCAATAACTCGCTGCCGCGCTGATACGCCTGCAACGATTGTTCGAGCGGCAGTTGCCCGGTTTCCATTTGTGCGACGATGCCCTCAAGCTCCTTGAGTGCCTGTTCGAAGCTTGGTTGGGCGGCTGATTGTTTACTCATTGCTGTGGTCTCTGGCGGTGTATATCGACAGCCTCGGGAAGGCATTCATCAGTGAAATTCGTTGAGTGTCTGGACAAGGCGTTAGTTTACGCTGTTAGCCGGATTTGGAGAAATCCCGGAAAGGCTAAATGCTTAAAACAGCACGCAGAAATTGGCGTATGTCGTCGATTTCTTCCATGCATACACTGTGTGCCATCGGGTATTCATGCCAGGTCAGCCGGTAGTTCTGCTGTTTCAACAAGTCGGCTGCAGCACTCGCGATTTCGTGCGTGATGACATTATCAAAGCTGCCATGAGCCATGAAAATCGGGATATTGCGGTTGGCGGGACTTGCCTCTTCAGGTAACCGGGATCTCAGCGGAAGATAGGTTGAAAGCGCCAGCACCCCTGCCAGCGGCTCCGCATGCCGGAGTGCGGTGTGCAAGGCAATCGCCCCGCCCTGCGAAAACCCTGCCAGCACAATGCGGCTTGTTTCAATACCTCTGGCTTTTTCTACTGCGATCAAGGCCTCGATTTCCGACTGGCTTTGCCGAATGCCGGCTTCATCCTGCTGGCTGCCCGGAGTCAGTCCGTAGAGGTCGTACCATGCGCGCATCTGGTAGCCGTTGTTCAAGGTCACTGCGCGGTATGGTGCATGCGGCAATATGAAGCGTATGCCGGGCAGATCAAGTGCCTCGACGACTGGTTCAAAATCGCTGCCATCGGCCCCCAGTCCGTGCAGCCAGATGACACTGGCATCGGTTTGTGAGGTAGCGGAAAGTTCGAGGGTATCAAGCATGGCAAAGGTAAGTTAATGCGTATATATGTTGTCTCACTTTAAATCGGTTTATGATTCACGACAAATATATCTCTCAAGCATTCAAATAACGACATCATGAAAATATTTTCAGCATCCGGGCGCCGGTTCGAGTTTTTTTCTGCGGCCATCATCAGTTTTGCTTTACCGGTTGTGGAGCTGGTCTCGAAGTTCATCACCAAGACTACAGGTGAGGGCAAGGTTCTGCCGTCTGTTACTTCGTCCTTGCATGAATCCAACGCGACCTTGCTTGGATTGATCGGCTTCACACTGGCGCTGGTCGTCGTGCATGTTGTATTTTTTCTGGCTACCTGGCATTTCTGGCTTGCCGTCTGCAGGAGGTTTCCACCCAAGCCAAGTCAGCGGCTGATTCTCTGTGTGCTGTTTTTTCTTTACATACAGGCATACCTGCTTTCACTCAATATGATTTTTTACCCGAAATCGTCTTTTTTTGAGTTGGCCTTACCATACCTTTTTAGTTACAGTGGCACGATATTGCTGGTCTTGTTGAGTACTTTGTTACTCTTTTCGATGGATTTCAAAGGATTGCTCTCCAGATTTTTTCATAAGCGCTGGAAGTACACGGCCGCAGTCGCAATAATCGCGCTTCCTGCGGGAGTGTTATGGCAGAACGCCGGAGTGGCGACGACAGCGCAGAACGCGCAGCCGGATGTGATTTTTATTGGTCTGGACAGTCTGCGTCCAGACCATATCGGCGCGGCGTCCGGTTCGCCAAGCCTCACGCCGGCGCTGGACCTGTTTCTTGCACAATCCTGGATGGCGGAACGCGCCTATACTCCTCTGGCCAGAACCTTTCCAAGCTGGATGTCCATTCTCAGCGGCCGCTATCCATTCGAGCACGGGGGGCGCTACAACCTGATCGATCCGCAGTTGATCAACNNGACGAAACCCGTTTTTCCAATATAGATAGTGCCTATGGATTTGATTGGACACTGACGCCGAAAATCGGCGGTGTGGAGTTTCTGTTGACTTTTGTCGGCGATATGCCGGTAGTCAACCTGCTGAGCAGGTCTGCCTTGTATGATTTTCTATTTCCCTATCAATACATGAACCGGGCCGCTCATGTCGTCTACGACCCTTCGCTCTTCAGCGCACGATTGGATAAAATGATCGAAGGGATTGATCCACGGCGACCGCTTTTTCTTGCCGTGCATTTTGAGCTGCCGCATTGGCCTTACTCCTGGCGCGATTCTAAAACGCACGAGATTCCTGCAAGCGGGCATTTGATTGATCGTTCCCCGCCTTCGTATCAGGCTGCAGTGAACCGTACCGATCAGCAGTTTCATCAGTTGATCGATTCATTACAACGCAATGGCAGGTTGAACAATGCCATTGTGGTGGTTCTCTCCGATCACGGTGAGAATTTCAGCCTGTACGCCACGCCATCAAAACCTGCAAGTCCCGAACATGCACTCATTCTGCCTCCGTACATGATGCATGGCGTTAATGTGGTCGACGAAAAACAGACCAATGTCGTACTTGCAGTCCGCACTTTTGGCAGTGCCTTGCCGGACAGCAGGAAGTTTGATGCGCATTTGACCAGCCTGGTCGACATTGCGCCAACCGTCCTTGATTTGTTGCAAATACCGGCAGATGCCATGAGTACTACAGGCTGCGCGATCAGCGCACAAGGCTCAGCTTGTCAAAACGGCCGTGTGGTATTTATCGAGAGTGGGTTCTATGTGGACGCCATGTTCAACAATACCATCTTCGATGAAAAAGCGGTTGCAGCCGAGGCCCGGCAGTATTACGAGATCGATGAAACCGGCAGGCTGGTGATGAAAAGCGAGTTTATGGAAGAATTGATAGGCAAGAAACAGCGTGCCGCAATCTCGGGAAACTGGATACTGGCTTATCTGCCATTCGAGGGCCGCAAGCAATTTTTGTTCGGAGATATCAGGAACAGTCTCTACTGGAACGCAGAGCTTGATACGGCTTGGCGGGACAATCCTGAAGCGATCAATATATTTCAATCATTCTGCAAGACATATGCTGCAGACAGCAAAGATGTCGCTGATTTTTGCATGCGCCACGGTTGAGCAGATTCAACGCGCAACAAAAAGGGAAGTGTGATTTGATTCACACTTCCCTTTCAGAGCCAGCCTGCTAATTGATCAGGAGGCTGCAGCGACGCGACATTGTGCCGGTACATACTTGTTGTTGACGGCTGGGTTGTCTGTGGTACAAACCCAAACGCTGCCGTCATCAGTGGTCAAGTTGAGATTGATGGTGCCCGGTGTAGGAATACCGGTGTCTACGGCTGCAGTCAACACAGTTTGAGCGGTGCCTTCAGTAAATGCGCAACTGACGGTGGTTCTGCCCTTCAATACACCGACTTCCACGCCATTACAGCCATTAACGCCGTTCGACAGGTTTTCTGCAACAGTCGATTTTGCGCCGCCTGCGAGGTTGAGGCCTTCAGTCACCATCGCACGGACTGTGTAGTCCTGATATGCAGGTAACGCAACGCGGCCAGAATGCCGATAATCGCAACAACGATCATCAGTTCGATCAGGGTAAAGCCTTTTTGGATTTGTTTCATGTCATCTACTCCTTATTTGAACTTTCTATAGAGATTTCCTGCGCCCCAGCTTGAGAACAGGCACAAGGTGGATTGCTACATGCAATAGTCATGCCAGATATTCTTTAGCGCAATATGGCACTAAAAACCGACGATTCGTCAAAATAAAGTGATATCGCTGTGCTCAAATTTGTCACTTGTGACAAATTTTGTCAGTCGGCCTTGGCAATATCTACGCATGATGGTGATTCAGGCAATCTGAACACCATATAAAAAAACAGGCCCGCAAGGGGCCTGTTTTTTGTTGCCGCAATCGGGATTTACTTGCCTTCGGCGGCTTTTTTCAGGCCTTCAAGACCTGCGTCATAGAACTCGGTGACGGCTTTGAGGGCGGATTCGTCATCCTGACCTTCCGGGATCGGCGGGTTCAGCTTGTACACGCGGTAGAAGCGGCCGACCCAGTTGACGGTGGTTTCGCCAGCGCCGGGGCCTGCCTTGACAGTCATGAAGGCGTTGTAATCAGCGACAGGCATTTTGCCTTCGATCATTTCGTAACGAAGTTTCATCGCTGCATCGTCAGCGCCGCGGAGTTTTTGGTTAACGGTGCCGCCGGACTTCAGCGTCAGCAGGCGGAAGGAATCCTCACCCTTTTTCTCCAGCTTGGTACTTGCAACAGCAGGGTGCCATTTGTGAATGTTGCCGAAATCCTTGACCAGTGCCCAGACTTTGGCCGGATCTGCCTTGATGGTAACCGATTTGTCCACTTTTTGCGGCGATGGGCCGTGGGCCATTGCGGTCAGCGGCAAAATGGCAAGTGCAAGCAGTGTAAACAACTTTTTCATACGAGATTCTCCATTTTATTGAAACAATTTAACAAACGACTACTTTTTCACGATGACCCGGAATTCTAAATGTCTTTGAAGCGATATGGCTCGGTTTTGGCGTTAATTTTTCAGTTGCCAAGAATGAAACGGCCGAATGCGCGGCTTTGTTGACCTGTGCTGATGGTATCAATCACTTTTTTTGTATGGGCATCAATGACGGTGACGGCATTATCCGACCAGCTGGCCACATAAACACGATGGCTGTGCGCATCATAATCAATCCCTTCAGGGAAGCCGCCGACTTCAATCGTTGCAATCACCTTGTTGCTGCCTGCGTCGATCACTGAGACGCTGTCGTCCTGGGTGTTGGTCACAAAAACTGTTTTGCTGTCGGCGCTGACAGCCACGCAGTATGGTCTGGTGCCGACGCCGATTTTTTCAGTGTGGCCGCTGGTGAGGTCTATGATCGAGATGCTGTCTTCGTATACGTTGGCAGCATAAAGGCGTTTGCCGTCAGGGCTTATGGTGATGCCGAAGGGGTGTTCGCCGGCTGCGATTCTCGATTTCACAGTCATGGTTTGAATGTCTATCACACCGATATCGTTGCTATCGCGATTGGAAACATAGAGCGTTTGACCGTCCGGGCTGACTGCAAGACCGGCGGGCGCTTTGCCGATACTGACCGTGCGCTGTCTGGTGAAGTCGCTGGTATCGATGGCAATGACCGTGTCCATGTACCAGTCAGCAACAAAAAGCGTGCTGTTGTCAGGCGAGATTGCCACGGCGACGGGTGAGCCTTGTAGCGGGATGCTGCCAAGCTCGGCATGGCTGATGCTATCGATGACCGAAATGGATTGGCTTTCCACATTCGAGACGAATACGCGTTGCAATCTGCTGGAGACGGCTACGCCTACCGGCCCTTTGCCGACGCCAATGCTGGCGATAACCTTGTGAGCGGCAAGGTCGATCACGCTGACGTCATGGCTGCCCTGATTGGTGATATAGGCGTATCCGCCGGCCAGACTTCCGTTGGATAGAGTCAGCAGCGAAATCAGGCTGGTCAGTAGAATGAGTTTGGATTTCAAAAGATTGGTCGCTATCAATGATGGGGTCTGAACAAGAAACGGCGCCCGGCAATTCGGGGTTGACCTGAAAGTATATGTGTCTGCGTCAAACAGCGTCAAGACGCGCCGGCATTGTGCGGCTAACGGGCTACTATCAATAAAGGGTGAAATATGAAAAAATGACATGAAATTTATAAGGTCTTTTTATCATGTTAGATCGCGATGGATATCGACCTAATGTAGGCATTATTTTATGCAACGCCAGTAATCAGGTATTTTGGGGCAAGCGTATTCGGGAGCATTCTTGGCAATTTCCGCAAGGCGGCATCAAGCACGGCGAGACGCCGGAGCAGGCGATGTATCGTGAGCTGATGGAAGAAGTAGGCTTGCGTCCGGAGCATGTCAGAATACTTGGGCGAACCAGGGATTGGCTCCGGTATGAGGTGCCGACCAACTGGATCAAACGCGAATGGCGCGGCAGCTACAAGGGTCAGAAACAGATATGGTTTTTGCTGCGCATGGTCGGTCGGGATACCGATGTGTCACTGCGAGCCACCCCGCATCCTGAGTTTGATGCGTGGCGCTGGAGCGATTATTGGGTGCCGCTGGAGAGCGTCATCGAATTCAAGCGAGACGTTTATCGCATGGCGCTGAATGAGCTGTCACATCACCTCAGCCACGATCGCCGCCAACGCCGCAGTTCCAAGATATCAACGCATAGCCATACAGCGAATTAGCTTGCTGATTAAACAGCGCAGGCGGTTTTTGCGTGCTTCGTTTGCAGCTGCAAGCCGGATAGTCAGGCAGGTTTCCTGATCTGCGCTGGCTTGACCGCCATGGCCTCGCCCATGCGCACGGTTTTCCCTGCATGCCAGAGCGTGCTGAACTGCAGTGAATGTTGCGGGAACAGCAATATGACGGTAGAGCCCAGCAGGAATCTGCCCATTTCGTCACCCTGACCGAGTTCTATCGTGGTTTGATCGTACTTCCATCCACGCGCTTGCTTTGGACGCGGCGGATTGACCACGCCGTGCCAGCTGGTTGCCATGCTGCCGACGATGGTGGCACCAACCAGCACCATGACAAAACTGCCGGTTTCTTCAGACTCGAATTCACAGACGACTCTCTCGTTGCGTGCGAAAAGGCCGGGTACTTCCTGTGCCGTAAGCGGGTTGACGGAAAACAGGCTGCCGGGAATATGAATCATGCTTTTCAGGCGGCCTGCACATGGCATATGGATCCGATGATAATCCTTCGGGCTCAGGTAGAGCGTTGCGAAACTGCCATTGGCAAATTTCTCTGCCAGTTTTTCGTTGCCGCCAAGTAGCGCTGTCGTCGAGTATTTGTGGCCTTTGGCCTGAAATATCTGGCCGTTTTCGATATTTCCCAACTGGCTGATGGCGCCATCAACCGGGCATATGAAATCGGTACCGGCGAGCGGCCGGGCATCGGTGCGAAGTGCTCTGGTGAAGAACTGGTTGAATGTGCTGTAGCGCTCGATATCGGCTTCTGCCGCTTCGGACATATTGACGCCGTAGCGCCCGACAAACCATCGTATGACTGTGGTCGTGATCCAGCCAGCCTCGGCATCGGCGAATTTTCCTGCCAGCAGCGTGATGGCCTGTTTGGGCAGGATATATTGGAGCATTACTGCAATGCGATTCAGCACATGAACCTCGGTTGAAAATGGTGAATGATATATTGGCCGAAATATAAAAAAGGGCAGGACGTCATACGTCTTGCCCTTTTGACCATAAATTTTTACTAATTAGTTCTTGGACTGGTCGACCAGTTTGTTCTTGGCAATCCATGGCATCATGGAGCGCAGCTTGCCACCGACCTGCTCGATCGGGTGCGCTGCATTCAGGCGGCGGCGGGCAGTCATTTCAGGGTAGCCGGTGCGGCCTTCCAGAATGAATTTCTTCGCATATTCGCCGTTCTGGATGGCCTTCAGGGCCTCCTTCATCGCCCAGCGCGATTCGTCGTTGATGACTTGCGGGCCGGTCACGTATTCGCCGTATTCAGCGTTGTTGGAGATCGAGTAGTTCATGTTGGCGATACCGCCTTCATACATGAGGTCAACGATCAGCTTCAGTTCGTGCAGACACTCGAAGTAAGCCATTTCCGGCGCGTAACCAGCTTCGACCAGTGTTTCGAAACCGGCCTTGACCAGTTCGACGGCACCGCCGCAGAGCACAGCCTGTTCGCCGAACAGGTCGGTTTCGGTTTCTTCGCGGAAGTCGGTTTCAATCACGCCGCCCTTGGTCCCGCCATTGGCTGCAGCATAGGACAGGGCGATGTCCTTGGCCTTGCCGGAAGCATCCTGATAGACAGCGATCAGTGAAGGTACACCGCCGCCCTTGAGATACTCGGAACGCACGGTGTGACCAGGACCTTTCGGCGCGATCATGATGACGTCGACGTCCTTGCTAGGCACGATCTGGTTGTAATGAATGTTGAAACCGTGGGCGAAAGCCAGTGCTGCGCCTTTCTTCAGGTTGGGTGCGACTTCTGCTTCATAGATGGCAGCCATGGTTTCGTCCGGCAGCAGAATCATGACGACATCGGCGTCTTTCACCGCTGCGCTGATTTCTGCGACGTTGTGGCCGGCATTCTGAGCCTTGGCCCAGGAGCTGCCTTGCTTGCGCAGACCGACAGTCACGGAGACACCGGAGTCCTTCAGGTTTTGCGCGTGGGCGTGACCCTGTGAACCGTAACCTACAATGGTGACCTTCAGTTTCTTGATGATGGAGAGGTCGGCGTCTTTGTCGTAATAAACTTTCATGGAGTTTCCTTAAATCGATCTATAAATAATGGTGAATGTTGTAGGGTCGCGTCAGATTTTCAGTATGCGGTCGCCGCGGCCGATACCGGAGGCGCCGGTACGGACGGTTTCCAGTATCGCAGCCTTGTCCAGCGCTTCGAGGAAGGCATCCAGCTTTGAGCAGGAGCCGGTGACCTCAATGGTATAGCTGCCGTCCGCGACGTCGATGATGCGGCCGCGGAATATATCGCTCATCCGTTTCATTTCCTCGCGGAACGGGCCAGTGGCCTTGACTTTCACCAGCATCAGTTCGCGTTCAATGTGGCGGCCGTCATTCAGGTCCAGCACTTTGACCACATCGACCAGCTTGTTGAGCTGTTTGATGATCTGCTCGATCACTTCATCCGATCCGGAAGTGACGATGGTCATGCGTGACAATGTGGCATCTTCGGTGGGCGCCACAGTCAGAGATTCGATATTGTAGGCACGTGCCGAGAACAGGCCGGCGACGCGTGACAGGGCGCCGGCTTCGTTCTCCATCAGTAATGAGATGATGTGTTTCATGGATTATTCGTCCCCAGCCAGAATCATTTCAGACAGGCCTTTGCCGTTCGGAACCATGGGGAATACGTTTTCCTTTTGGTCGGTAATGAAGTTCATGAAGACGAAGCGATCCTTCATGTCAAAAGCTTCTTTCAGCGCGCCTTCAACGTCTGCTGATTTTTCGATGTTCATGCCGATATGGCCATAGGATTCCGCCAGTTTGACGAAATCCGGCAGGCTGTCCATGTACGATTCCGAATAGCGGTTCTCGTAGAAGAACTCCTGCCACTGGCGCACCATGCCCAGATAGCGGTTGTTGAGCAAAATCACCTTGATCGGCAACCGGAACTGATGGCAGGTCGACAGTTCCTGGATGTTCATCTGAATGCTACCTTCGCCGGTGATGCAGGCGACCATGGCATCGGGAGCGGCCAATTGGCAGCCCATCGCATAAGGCAGGCCGACACCCATGGTGCCGAGACCGCCCGAGTTGATCCAGCGACGCGGTTTGTCGAATTTGTAATATTGCGCGGCCCACATCTGATGCTGACCGACATCTGAAGTTACATAAGCATCACCCTTGGTCACTTCCCACAGCTTTTCAACCACGTACTGCGGTTTGATGATCTGGCTGTCGTTCTTGTAGACCAGCGATTTCTTTTCGCGCCAGAGATCGATCTGCTCCCACCAGGATTTGATTGCGTCGGCATCCGGCTTTCTGGTTTCGGCAATCAGAAGGTCGTTCATTTCGCTCAATACCGACTGGACGTGGCCGACGATAGGCACGTCGATCTTGACGCGCTTGGAAATGGACGAAGGGTCGACATCGATATGAATGATGGTGCGATCTTTGCTGTAGAAATGGCCGGGGTTACCGATGACGCGATCATCGAAACGGGCACCGACAGCCAGCAGGACATCGCAATTCTGCATCGCCATGTTGGCTTCGTAGGTGCCGTGCATGCCGAGCATGCCGACGAACTGATTGTTGGTGGCAGGGTAGCCGCCCAGGCCCATCAGCGTGTTGGTGACCGGATAACCGAGCGCGCGGGCCAGTTTGACCAGCTCGGCCGATGCGTCGCCCAGCACGAGGCCGCCGCCGGTGTAGATCATCGGCCGTTTTGCTTCGAGCAGCAGCTTCAGCGCTTTCTTGATCTGGCCGGAGTGACCTTTCATGATCGGTGTATAAGAGCGCATTTCAACCGTGGCCGGATATTCGAACTTGGCGAAATGTGCCGTAATGTCCTTCGGGATGTCGACCACGACCGGGCCCGGCCGGCCGGTAGCGGCGATATAGAACGCCTTTTTCAGGGTAGGCGCGATATCCTTGACATCCTTGATCAGAAAGTTATGTTTGACGCATGGACGAGTGATGCCGACCATGTCGACTTCCTGGAATGCGTCCATACCAATGGCAGGTGTAGGCACCTGACCGCTGATGACGACCAGTGGAATGGAGTCCATGTAGGCGGTTGCAATGCCAGTGACCGCATTGGTAGCGCCGGGGCCTGAAGTTACCAGCGCAACGCCGACGTCACCTGTGGCGCGTGCATAAGCATCGGCAGCATGCACTGCGGCCTGTTCGTGACGGACCAGAATATGCTTGAAAGCATCCTGTTTGAAAATTTCATCATAGATGTGCAGCACCGCACCACCGGGATAGCCAAAAACGAATTTGACTTTCTCCTCTTGCAGGCAGCGGATGACGATCTCGGCGCCTGAGATTTGGTGAGTGGTCTGGGGGGTACGGTCATCCATATATTGCTTGTTTTTACTGAGAATTATTGAACCCTAAACACTAACTGGTTGCATGATTTTGGTCAAGGCCAAATGCAGCAGGAAGCATGCCAGCGCGATCAAATAACCGGTTTTTTTTCATGGTGCCGGAGCCGGCCGCGGGTGATTGACTGAATTCGATCAATACCCCTGAATTTTAAATGGAATTGCAAGCCGCCCGTTAGTCAGCCCGAACATTTCACCATACCGGCTCTGGAGCGGACGGGAAATCTCACGAATGCAAACTTCCTCGTCATCGTCCCGTGATCCGGTGAAGTATCCGGGCTAGCCTGACGGCTTCATTCAAACCGCATCGAGAGATCGACGGCTTGTATGTCCTTGGTCAGGTGACCGATGGAGATGCGGTCGACACCGGTCAGCGCCACGGCTCGAAGGTTTTCCAGCGTGATGCCGCCTGATGCTTCGAGTAGCGCACGCCCCCGGTTCAGTCTGACGGCTTCAGCCAGATCCGAATGACTGAAGTTGTCCAGCAGCACGGAAACCGCTCCTGCTTCGAGGGCGAGATGCAGCTCTTGCAGGTTTTCAACTTCGATCTGTACCGGGATATCGTGATTGATTGCATACGCCTGCGCAAGTGCTTGCGCAATGCCGCCAGCCGCGGCGATGTGGTTTTCCTTGATCAGGATGCCATCATAAAGACCCATCCTCTGATTCATGCCGCCACCTGCAAGTACCGCATATTTTTGTGCGAGCCTGAGTCCCGGCAGGGTTTTGCGCGTGTCGAGAATGGCGGCATGGGTGCCGGCAATCGCATTGACGAATTTGCGCGTCTCGGTCGCGGTTGCGGATAGTAACTGCAGGAAGTTCAGTGCAGAACGCTCGGCGCTCAGCATGGCTCTGGCGTCGCCGACAATTCTGGCAAGCACGCGGTTGGCGCGTACACTTTCGCCTTCCGCGATCTGCCAGTCGATGTTGATGCCCGGGTCCAGCTGTAAAAAGCACTGTTGCGCCCATGCCAGGCCGCAGATGACGGCCGGCTGGCGACAGACAATGGTGGCGCGGGCTTGCTTGCCGGCAGGGATCAGTTGTACCGTGTAGTCGGACGAACCAATATCCTCGGCCAGCGCTCCAAGCACATTATTCAACATGGCTTGTTCAAGCGCGGCCCGTTTTTCGGCCGGCAGGTTTTCATGAAACAAGGAAGTGCTCATGACTTGCATTATAATGCAGCTACCAGCGTAACCATGGTCTGCGTATTGATCGATATTCGCTGACAGCTATTGAATCACTTAATTTAATCTAAAGTCCAAGCTATGAAACTCCTTTATTCGCTTACCAGTCCTTATGCCCGCAAGGTTCGTGTTGTTGCCGCCGAAAAGCGCATCGAAGTCGAGATGGTCAAGGTCGTACTGTCGGATCCGGATTGCCCGGTGAGCCATCACAACCCTTTGGGCAAGATCCCGGTGCTGGTTCTGGATGATGGCGAAAGTTTGTTCGATTCGAGAGTGATCGTGGAGTTTCTCGATAACCGCACGCCGGTGGCACGTCTGATTCCGCAGGAGCATTCTGCAAAAGTATGGGTGCGGCGCTGGGAAGCGCTGGCTGATGGTATTTGCGATGCGGCAATCGCAGCCATGCACGAATCGCGGCGGGCTGAAAACATGCGCGATCAGGCTGTGATTGAAAAACAGATGGGCAAGGTGCACCGCGGGCTGCGGCAACTCAACGCGGAGTTGGGCGAGAGCAAATGGTGTGTCGACGACACCTTCAGTCTTGCCGACATCGCCTTGGGATGCATGCTGGGCTGGCTTGACTTGCGCTACAAGTCGCTTGAGTGGCGCGAGGATTATCCCAATTTCGCCCGTCATTTCGAGGAAATGATGAAGCGGCCTTCATTCAGCGAAAGCGCACCACCACAGGATTGATAATCTCCGGATGTGGGATGCGCCGGTGATGGGCCGCGTTAGCCAAGCCCGTATCCGGCCGTATTCAGACTGCGCTGGTGATGATGCCGCCGCCGAGACATACATTGCTCTCGTAGACCACGACGGATTGGCCGGGCGTCACCGCCCACTGTCTCTGGCCGAATCTTACTTCCATCGACTCCTCATCCACCCGTTCAACCTCGCAGGGCGCATCCGGCTGGCGATAACGCGTCTTGGCTGCATATACCCAGTGGGTTTCAGGGTTTTGCCCGGAGATCCAATGCAGCTGGCGGGCAATCAGTCCGTCGCTGAGTAGCATGGGGTGTTCGTGGCCCTGCACAACGATGAGTATATTGCGCGCCATATCCTTCCCCGCGACGAACCACGGCTCGCCCGTGCTGATTTTTGAACCGCCTATCCCCAATCCTTGGCGCTGGCCCAGGGTGTAGTACATCAGGCCTTCATGCTGACCGACCACCTTGCCTTCCGGCGTCTGCATTTCGCCAGGTTCGCGCGGCAGATAACGATTGAGAAATTCTCTGAACGGACGTTCGCCGATAAAGCAGATGCCGGTGGAGTCTTTCTTTTCGCTGGTCGGCAGACCGGCTTCGCGTGCCAGCTCGCGCACCTCGCGCTTGAGCAGATGGCCGAGCGGGAACAGGGTTTTCGACAGTTGTGCCTGGTTCAGCCGGTAAAGAAAATAGCTTTGATCCTTGCTGCCGTCATCGGCTTTCATCAGCTGAAACAAGCCGTTTTTTTCACGCACCTGGGCGTAATGACCGGTGGCAATCAGGTCGGCGCCCAAGCCCATGGCATGGTCGAGGAAGGCTTTGAACTTGATTTCGGCGTTGCACAGGATGTCGGGGTTGGGCGTGCGTCCCGCCTTGTATTCGTCGAGGAAGTTGGCGAAGACCCGGTCCTTGTATTCCTTGCTGAAATTGACTGCTTCGATCTCGATACCGATTTTTTCGGCGACCGAGACCGCATCGATCAGATCCTGCCTGGATGAACAGTATTCGTCGGTGTCATCATCCTCCCAGTTCTTCATGAACAGACCGACGACCTCGTAACCCTGCTGCTTTAACAACAGGGCGGCAACCGAGGAATCTACACCGCCGGACATGCCGACGACTACGCGTTTTGGTTTCATAAGTGTGTAATCACGCTCAAGGGAAAGCGTTGTCCTGCCAGGTAATGTTCGACACAAGTCAGCACTTGCGGACTGCGGTGAATGTTGCGGCTTGCACGGATTTCGTCCGGGCTCATCCATAACGCGCGCAGCACGCCGGTATCGAGCTTTTGTCCGGGTTTGTGATCACCGGCCCTGCCGATGAAGGCAAAGCGCAGATAGGTGATGTCCTTTTGCGGGTGGCGCCAGTGATAAACGCCGAGCAGGTGTTCGGGCGTGAAGTCGTAGGCGGTTTCTTCGTTGGTCTCGCGGATCACCGCATCGACCAGTGTCTCGCCGTTCTCGACATGACCTGCGGGCTGGTTGAGACGGATGCCATCGGCGGTTTCTTCTTCAACCAGCAGGAATTTCCCCTGCTGTTCGACGATGGCGGCGACGGTCGTGTTCGGTTTCCAGATCATGTGGGCTTCAGGCGCAAAAACTGTATTTTAACCTGTCGCGGAGGATCAGGCTAACCCCGGGAAGAGACCTTGCAGACCGTTGGCGATGAATTCCACCGCCATCGCCGCCAGTATCAGGCCCATCAGCCGCGTGACGATGTTGATGCCTATGGTGCCCATGCGCTCGGCAATGCTGGTGGAAAGGCTGAGTGCAAGCCATACCATGAGGCAGACGACGCCTATCGGCAGCATCAGCGAGAGTTGGCCGACGAGTCCCGGGCTGGCCTGCGCCGCAATGATCATGCTGCTGATGGCACCCGGCCCTGCGAGTAATGGAATACTGAGCGGAACGATAGCAATCGCTTCGCGCTCTGCCACTGCCGCTGCTTCTTCCCGGGTTTGTCTGGCTTCGCTCATTTTTCCGTACATCATCGAAATGGCGATCAGTATCAGCAATATGCCGCCGCCGACCTGAAACGAAGGGATGCTGATGCTGAAAAAAGCAAGAATCTTGTCGCCAAGCACGGCGGAGAGCGACAGCACCATAAACACGGTGAAGGCGACGGTTTTGGAGATTCGCGCACGGTCGTGCCTGCTCCAGCCTTCGGTTGCGCTGATGAATATGGGCACGCTGCCGATCGGGTTGACGATGGCGAACAGTGCAATGCCGATCTTGAACAAATAAGCCCATTCGAGCATAGGTTTAATCCTTGAGTTTGGGTATTATCAGCGTTGGTTGGACCATTCTATTGGACTTGGATAAATCGTCATAGGGCTTCATGAAAAACAGGATTTATCTCGCTTCGCAATCGCCGCGTCGCAGGGAATTGCTGCAACAGCTAGGCATTTCCTGTGTCGTTTTGCCGTCACATATTGATGAAACGCCGCATGCAGCCGAGACCGTTGAGGCCTATGTGATCCGGCTTGCCAGGGAGAAAGCCGAGGTTTGTCTGCAACAGGTCAGACAACAGGCGCAGGTCTCGCTACCGGTTCTGGCTGCCGATACGACGGTTTGCCTCGATGGCACTATACTGGGTAAACCGGAAGATGAAGCTGCGGCCTGTGCCATGCTGAGAAACCTCTCCGGACGCTGGCATGAGGTGCATACTGCGGTCGCGGTTGCCACTGCAGCAGGAACCGAAACGGCGCTTTCCACTACCCATGTCGAGATGACGGCGATCAGCGATGCCGACATTCGTGCCTATGTCGCCAGCGGCGAACCATACGACAAGGCCGGTGCCTATGGCATACAAGGGCTGGCCGGCATTTTCATCAAGCGTATCGAGGGCAGTTATTCCGGCGTCATGGGACTGCCGGTGTTCGAGACCGCACAACTTTTACGCAATGCAGGAATCGAGTTACTCAAAAATGGCTGAAGAAATTCTCATCAACGTTACTCCGCAGGAAACCCGGGTCGCGATCATGGAGCAGGGCGTGGTGCAGGAACTGCACATCGAGCGCAACGCATCGCTCGGCCTGGTCGGCAATATCTACAAGGGCACGGTGTGCCGGGTGCTGCCTGGCATGCAGTCGGCGTTCGTTGAAATCGGCTTGCAACGGGCCGCATTTCTGCATGTGGCGGATGTGCTCGAATGCACCAGCGCCGATCAGGAAAAAACCATACAGGAAGTCTTGCAGGAAGGGCAGCCGCTGATCGTGCAGGTGATCAAGGAGCCGATCGGTACAAAGGGCGCACGCCTGACCACGCAGATCAGCATCGCCGGCCGTTTTCTGGTCTATTTGCCGCAACAGATGCATATTGGCGTCTCTCAGCGCATCGAGGACGAAGCCGAGCGCGAACTGTTGCGCGAGCGTCTGATCAGGCTGCTGCCGGAAGAGCGCAACGGCGGTTATATTATTCGCACCATGTCGGAGACGGCAACTGACGAGGAGTTGCTGGCAGATATCGATTACCTGCAGAAAGTCTGGAACAATATTCAGGCGTCGAGCCGCACGGCGGGCAGCCGTTCGCTGGTGTTTCAGGATCTCAGCCTGCCGATGCGGGTCATGCGCGATGTGGTGAATGGAGAAACCGAGCGCATTCTGGTCGATTCGCGCGAGACCTATCAAAAACTGCTGGAATTCGGCGAGCTTTATGCGCAAAGCGCGGTCAGGCGGCTGGAGCATTATCAGGGCGAGCGGCCGCTGTTCGACATGTACAACGTCGAAAACGAGATCAAGAAAGCCATGTCGCGCAAGGTGGAAATGAAGTCGGGCGGTTATCTGATTTTCGACCAGACCGAGGCGCTGACCACGGTGGACGTCAATACCGGCAGTTTCGTCAACGGCAAATCACTCTCGGACACCATATTCAAGACCAACCTCGAAGCCGCGCAGTGTATCGCCAGACAACTGCGACTGCGCAACTTGGGCGGCATCATCATCATCGATTTCATCGACATGGATGAAGACGAGCAGCGCGCAGGCGTGTTGCAGGAGCTCAACAAGATGGTGGCCAAGGATCGCGCACGCACCTGGGTCAGCGGTTTTTCCGTACTCGGGCTGGTGGAAATGACGCGCAAACGCACGCGCGAAAGTCTGGCGCACATTCTTTGCGAGCCTTGTCCGGCCTGTCAGGGCCGCGGCGAGTTGAAAACCGCGCAGACCATGTGCTACGAGATTCTGCGCGAATTGTTAAGGCACGCGCGCCAGTTCAGCGCACGCGAGTTCCGCGTGATCGCCTCGCCCAAAGTGATTGAAATGATGATGGATGAAGAGTCTCAAAGTCTCGCCAACCTGTCCGATTTCATCGGCAAGCCGGTATCTTTGCAGGCCGAGCCGCAATATGCGCAGGAAGCATTTGATATCGTCCTGATGTGAGCGCGAGCCGTGAAGGCTGCCGCTACAAACCGGTTTTTGCTCCGATGCCCGGCAAGCCTGCATTCGTCAGACTTCCGGCCCGCTTCAGAGCCGGTATGGTGAAATATTCGGGCTAGAACAATCTGAGCAGCTGTAGTTCCAGCGGCGTTACGATCAGTATCAACAGCAATTGCGCCAGTATGAAGATGACCAGCGGCGACAGATCGATACCCCCCAGCCTCGGCACATGGCGTTGAACCGGCAGCATCACCGGCCGCGTCAGTGCGTTCAGCGCCGGCGTGATGATGGTGTGCGGATTCAGCCAGCTGAGGATGGCGTGCAGGATGACAGCATAAAGAAAAATGTAGATGCTGAATTTGAGAATCCCCACCAGCGCCAATCCTGCCAGCGCAATCCACACCATATGTCCCGCGACCAGTAGCGGAAAGTCCTGCGTCAGCAGCAGGCCGAGATACAGCAGGAACTGGCTGAACCAGGCCAGTACCAGCGTCGATAGATCCAGTTTCCCCCAGCTCGGCACGATGCGCCGTAACGGTTTCACCGCAAAAGCAGTGATGGCGATCACTGCCTGCGAAACCGGGTTGTGGAACGGCGCATTGGTAGCTTGCAGATAAAATCGCAGTAGCAGGGCGATGGTAAACAGCCCCAGCACGGTATGCAGCAAAAATTGTAAGGCGTTGGTGATCATGGACGGCTTTCCGCTTGAGGGGTTGAAGGTTTGCCCGGCTTACTCTGCGCCAAGCAGGTCGCCCAGTTCTTTTGAGCGTTGGGCGGCAGCAAAGGCGGCAGCGCTGATGGCAGCCTTGACCTTGGCGGCTTCCAGGCTTTGAATCGCGCGCTCGGTGGTGCCGCCCCTGGAGGTCACCTGATGGCGTAGCGTTTCAGGATTTTCGTCGCTCTGCAAGGCGAGCCGGGTGGCGCCGACGAAGGTCTGCAGACTCAGCATTTTCGCTTCTTCCGCTGAGAATCCCAGCGCCACAGCGGCTTCCTGCATGGCTTCGATCAGGTAAAAGACATAGGCCGGGCCGCTACCGGAAATGGCAGTGACTGCGTCCATTCTCGCTTCGTCGTCGAGCCACATGGT
>DIVE01000045.1:26397-27603 GCA_002423265.1 Methylophilaceae bacterium UBA6140
GCCGCAATCGAAATGATGAGCTGGTCTTTCAGCAAGCTGCCAAGGAAAATCGATACATCGCGCAGTTGTTGCGGTTTCACTGCCAGCACGACGACCTCGCTGGCGGCTGCACTCGGCAATTGTTCGGTGACGTTGATGTTAAAGTCGTTCTGCAACTGGCTGCGCTTTGCCGCATCGGATTCGACGACGTTGATCCGGCTGGCATCAAAGCCTTGTTGTAGCATGCCGCCGATCAGGGCTCTGGCCATATTGCCGCCGCCGATGAAGCTGATTTTGAGGGTATCGGGCTGGGGTTGGGTTTGCATGGTCATGGGTTTCTGGGTCCGAAAATGGCGGAGCCGATACGCACGATGGTTGCACCTTCGGCGATAGCGGCGGGGAAGTCCTCGGACATGCCGATGGACAAGGTATCAAGGGTGAGTCCTTGTTGCTGCAGTTGCTGAAAGATCGATCGTACCTGATGGAATTGCGCAAGTTGCAATTGCGGGTCGCTGGTGGGCGCCGGGATCGCCATCAGGCCACGCAACTTCAATGCCGGCAACGATTGAACCTCATGTGCAAGGGTCAAGGCGGCGTCCGGCGTGAGGCCGCTCTTGGTTTCCTCGTTGCTGACATTCACCTGCAGGCAGATTTGCAGCGGGGCTTTCGAAGCAGGTCTGGCCGCACTCAGGCGCTCGGCGATCTTCAGCCGGTCGACGCTGTGCACCCAGTCGAAGTGTTGTGCAATGGCTTGCGTTTTATTGCTTTGAATCGGCCCGATGAAATGCCATTCGATCGCGAGATCGGTCAGTTCTGCCTGCTTGCCGAGTGCTTCCTGCAGATAGTTTTCACCGAACATGCGCTGGCCGGCAGCATAAGCTTCGCGCAGTGCGCTTGCCGGATGCGCCTTGCTGACAGCGAGCAGATGCACCTCCTGCGGCGGGCGCCCGGCGTTTGCGGCGGCTTGCTGAATGCTTGCCCGCGCAGCTTGCAAGCGTTCGCTAATAGAGGTCATAATCCAATCATCTTCGCTGTTTTTGACAGAGACTTGAAGCTGGCAAAATTATAACAGGAGCACATGGTGGATATCTCGGATTTACTTGCGTTTTCGGTCAAAAACAAGGCGTCTGACCTGCACCTCTCGGCCGGTTTGCCGCCCATGATCCGGGTGCATGGCGATGTGCGCAGAATCAATGTGCCGGCCATGGAGCACAATGAAGTGCACGA
>DIVE01000045.1:27691-31951 GCA_002423265.1 Methylophilaceae bacterium UBA6140
ATTTTCAAGGATATTGCACAAAACCCGCGCGGCATCTGTCTGGTGACCGGGCCTACCGGGTCTGGCAAATCGACGACGCTGGCGGCCATGGTAGATTTCATCAACGACACCGAGCACGGCCATATTCTGACTGTTGAAGACCCGATCGAATTTGTCCACCAGTCGAAGAAGTGCCTGATCAATCAGCGCGAAGTCGGTCCGCATACGCTTTCCTTTGCCAATGCGCTGCGTTCGGCATTGCGTGAAGACCCGGACGTGANNGTGATTCTGGTCGGCGAAATGCGCGATCTGGAGACCATACGCTTGGCGCTGACTGCCGCCGAAACCGGCCATCTGGTGTTCGGCACCCTGCATACCAGCTCCGCCGCCAAGACCATAGACCGTATCGTCGACGTCTTCCCCGCTGCGGAAAAAGACATGGTGCGTTCCATGTTGTCGGAATCGCTGCGCGCCGTGATCTCGCAGACCTTGTGCAAGACCAAGGACGGTCAGGGCCGGGTGGCCGCGCACGAGATCATGATCGGCACACCGGCAATCCGCAACCTTATCCGCGAAAACAAGATCGCGCAGATGTATTCGGCGATCCAGACCGGCCAGAATGTCGGCATGCAGACGCTGGATCAGAATCTGAAGGAACTGGTGCAACGCAATATCATCTCGGTTGGCGAGGCCCGCACCAAGGCGGCCAACAAGGAATCTTTCGCTTGAGTCCGGGCGGTTGAACTCGGTAGAGAACATATAAGGCGTAACCATGGATCAGAGTCAGGCAGAGAAATTCGTATTCGATTTATTGCGGTTGATGGTGTCGAAGAAAGCCTCCGACCTTTTCATTACGGCAGGCTTTCCGCCGGCAATGAAGGTCGACGGCAAGGTTACGCCGGTCACCAAGCAGGCGCTGACACCGCAGCAGGCGAGAGAGCTTGCGCGTTCGGTGATGAACGACAAGCAGGCGGCGGAATTCGATGCTACCAACGAGTGCAACTTTGCCGTCGGCATCCCGGGTCTGGCGCGTTTCCGCGTCAATGCTTTCGTGCAGCGCGGCAGTGCCGGCCTGGTTTTTCGTACCATCGCCACCAAAATCCCCAGCTTTGAAGAACTGGGGCTGCCTGATGTCCTGAAGGAGGTGACCATGACCAAGCGCGGCCTGGTCATCTTCGTCGGTGGTACCGGCAGCGGCAAATCGACCTCACTGGCGGCGATGGTCGGCTATCGCAACGAAAACAGCTATGGCCACATCATCACCATTGAAGACCCGGTGGAGTTTGTTCATGACCACAAGAACTGTGTGATTACGCAGCGTGAGGTCGGCGTCGATACCGATAACTGGCATATTGCCCTGAAGAACACCTTGCGTCAGGCACCGGACGTCATTCTGATCGGCGAGATACGCGACCGCGAGACCATGGATTACGCCATCGCCTTTGCCGAGACCGGCCACTTGTGCATGGCGACCTTGCATGCCAACAGCACCAATCAGGCGCTGGACCGCATTATCAACTTCTTCCCCGAGGAGCGGCGCAATCAGCTGCTGATGGATTTGTCACTCAATACCAAGGCTTTCATTTCGCAGCGCCTGATTCCGAAAAAGAGCGGCAAGGGCCGGGTGGCGGCGATGGAGATCATGCTCAATTCGCCGTTGATTTCAGACCTGATCTTCAAGAGCGAGGTGCATGCGATCAAGGAAATCATCGCCAAATCGCGCGAACTGGGAATGCAGACCTTCGATCAGGCCTTGTTCGATCTGTACGAGGCGGGTGAGATTACTTATGAAGATGCGTTGCGCAATGCCGATTCGGTCAACGAGGTGCGGCTCAGGATCAAGCTGGAAGGCAAGGAGTCGCAGGAGAAGGACCACTCCGCAGGTCTCGATAACCTCGGCATCGTTTGAACCTGAACACCTGAATAACCGTCATCAGAGCGTAAAGGTCGGCGTTCTGCCGACATACGCTTCCAGCATGATCAGCTCTTCGTCGGTATGGTCGATCACGGCGGCGCTATTGAGTTGTGTGCTGCCTTTTTCTGACGCTTCCTTGATCACCTCGTATGCGGTGTGATGGCTGGATACGATATGTTCCAAGTGCTTTCCGGCGCGAAGGTTCGTCTTGCCATAACAGGTACAGGCATAAAGCCGGTTGGGTTCGGCGCTGAGATAGGCAGCACTGCCGCGCACGGTCATGACAGCCACGCTGCTGACCAGTTGTGCCGGCTTGCTGCGCTGTTCAAGGCTGACCAGCATGCTGCCGGTCAACAGGCGCACGGCAGCGATGGATGTGCTGCCGACCAGTTCCAGCGCGGTGCCGCCGCGCAACAGAAAGGCATCCTTGCCGATACTGAAAACCAGCTCGCCGTCATGTGCGACAACCACCTTGCTGCCTGCCCGCACGCGGGCATCAGCTTTGATCAGGCGGTTGTTGACGAAGACCTCGCCGCTGATCCTGTGAATGTTAACGGCGGCCCAGGCGTTGCCGGGCAAGGCCAGCATCAGCGGCAGCGCTGCGACGGTTTGCATGAAGCTGCGACGCGAGAGGCTGTGTGCGCTATCTGATTGAACCGCACGGCGTATCTTTTTCATGCCGGCCTTGCCTTTCATTTGAGTGATTCAGACGTGATGGTTGTGCCCGTTCGGTTTGTGTACGATGTTCCCTTCAAGGATTGTATAGCGTACCTTGCCGGGTAATTCCAGCCCGTTGAACGGCGTGTTCTTGCCCTGACTTTTCAATGCTTTGGGTTCGATTTTCCAGTAATGTTCGGGGTCGAACAGGCAAATGTCGGCGTTGCTGTTGAGCCCCAGATGACCGCCGCTCAGGCCGAGTATCGCCGCAGGTTTGCAGGTCAGGCTGGCAATGGCATGGCTGAGCGGCAAGCGCTGCTCGTTGGCCCATTTCAGTGTCAGCGGCAGTAACAGCTCAAGCCCGGTGGCACCTGCTTCGGCCTCGGCAAAAGGTACCAGCTTGGCATCGTCGTCGACCGGTGTGTGATCGGAGCAGACGGCATCGATGGTGCCGTCTGCTACGCCCTGGCGCAAGGCATCCTTGTCGCGCTGGGTACGCAATGGCGGGCGCAGATGGCAGTTGGCATCGAAGAAGCCGATATCGTGCTCAGTCAGATGCAGGTGGTTGGCTGCCACGTCACAGGTGATGGCGAGGCCTTCTTGCTTCGCCGCACGTATCATCATGACGCTTTCCTCGCTTGAAAGCCGGCCGATATGCACCTTGGCCTTGCTTTCCTTTGCCAGCCGGATGATGGTTGCCAGCGCAATGGTTTCCGCCGTTGCCGGAATGCCGCGCAGGCCAAGTCTGGCGGCCACTTCACCGTCATGGGCGACACCATTGGCCGCCAGATGCTTGTCCTGCGGTTGCAGCCAGACCGTGAAGCCGAAGGTTGCCGCATATTGCATGGCCCGCCACAGCACCAGCGTGTCGGTGATTGCTCTGTCGGCTTGCGAAAAACCGACGCAACCGGCTTCGGTCAGTTCGCACATTTCGGTCAGATTTTCACCCTGGAGCTGACGGGTCAGCGCGCCCAGCGGGTAAACGTGCGCCAGGTTGAGTTGCCGTGCCCGGTGTTTCAACATCTCGACCAGACCCGGTTCATCCAGCACCGGATCGGTGTCGGGCGGGCAGGCGAGGCTGGTGACGCCGCCTGCAGCGGCAGCCAGCATTTCACTCTCCAGTGTCGCCTTGTATTCAAAGCCCGGCTCGCGCAGCCGGGCGGACAAATCGACGAGGCCGGGGCAAACGATCAGGTTGCTGGCGTCGATCACCTGATTGGCACTGAAATCGGCAGGCCCGTGGCCGAGGCCGACCACCTTGCCCGCTGCGATGTAGATATCCTGTTTCGCATCGATACCGTTTTGAGGGTCAATCAGACGGCCGTTTTTGATATGAATTTTCATCCGTTGTTACCTGCAAGAATCGACATGACCGCCATGCGGACTGCAATGCCATAGGTGACCTGGGGCAGAATCACTGACTGGCGGCCATCGGCGACCGAGGAGTCGATTTCGATGCCGCGGTTCATCGGTCCCGGGTGCATGACGATGGCGTCCGGCTTGGCGCAGGCCAGCTTTTCCTGCGTCAGGCCGAAGGTTTTGAAATACTCCTGCGCGCTCGGCAACATGGCGCCCGCCATGCGTTCGTTCTGCAGTCGCAGCATCATCACTACATCGACATCCCTGAGGCCGGCGGCCATGTCGTGATAGACCTGCACGCCCAGCTTTTCGACATGCTCAGGCAGCAGCGTCTTTGGTGCGATGACGCG
>DIVE01000045.1:31974-36023 GCA_002423265.1 Methylophilaceae bacterium UBA6140
TTGTAGCGGCGGATGGTGAAGACGTCGAGCAACCCTTGTGTCGGATGCGCGTGGCGGCCATCGCCGGCATTGATGACGTGGATATGTGGTTCTACATGGCGTGCGATGAAGTGGGCGGCACCGGATTGCGAATGACGCACGACGAACATGTCGGCGTGCATCGCGGTGAGGTTGTCGACCGTGTCCAGTATGGTCTCGCCCTTGGATTGTGAGGAAGTGCTGACATTGAGGTTGATGACATCCGCCGATAGCCGTTTGGCAGCGATCTCGAAGGTGGTGCGCGTGCGCGTGCTGTTTTCGAAGAAGATGTTGCACACCGTCTTGCCGCGCAACAGCGGTACTTTCTTGACTTCTCTTTCGGCCACGCCGACGAAGGATTCGGCGGTATCCAGAATCTGGTTGATGATGGTTTTGGGCAGGCCCTCGATCGAAAGCAGGTGCCGGAGTTTGCCGTCTTCGGTAAGTTGCGGGTTATACATCAATCGCTTTCTTCCAGAGTGAAATGAAACGCGCCTTGCTCATCCTGCCTCAATTGCAGATTCCATGCCGCCGGCAGCTGCATTTCGTGGGCGCAATACTGTGGTGTTATCGGCAGCTCGCGGCCGCCACGATTGACCAGTACCGCCAGAGAAATGCTGGCCGGGCGACCGTAGTCGAACAGCTCGTTCATTGCGGCGCGTATGGTGCGGCCGGTGTAGAACACGTCGTCGATCAGGATAATGTGACGGCCTTCGACTTCGAACGGGATTTGCGAGGGTTTGGTGTCCTGATGCAGACCGCGCTGGCCGAAATCGTCACGGTAAAAAGAAACATCGAGTCTGCCGTGCTCGATCGGATGACCGAGACTTTCTTCGAGCGAAGGCAGCAGGCGCTCCATCATCCATACGCCGCCGCTGTGAATGCCGACCAGCGCGGTAATGTCGGAGATTACGGGTTTGAGTCGGGTGGCCAGATCGGCCAGCAGGATTTCTGCATCCGGCAGCTTGTCGATCGGCTGCGTCATTGCTTGAGTCCGTCAAAGTAGGATTGAAGAATATGTTGTGCCGCCACCTGATCCAGCATCGGTTTCTGTTTCCGGCCCCCGATGCCGAGCTCTTTCAGCGTCTGGCTGGCGGCGACGGAAGACAAGCGCTCGTCCACCATGCATACCGGCAGCTTGAAACGGCCCTCCAGCCTGTGTGCGAATTTCCGGCAAAGCTTCGTGACCTTGTGTTCTTCGCCTTCGAGCGAGAGCGGCAAGCCGACAACCAGTGCGACCGGTTTCCACTCCTCGATCAGTTGGCCGATCTGCTGAAAGCGCTCATCATTGATTTCTGTAGAGATGGTGGTGAGCGGGTGGGCGATGCCGATCAGGCGTTCGCCGAGGGCTACGCCGATGCGCTTTTCGCCGAAATCGAAACCCAGCACGCTGCCTTCGGCCGTCATGCGTGGCCCGCCTCTTCGGAGAGCATGGCGAGGTCGATCCCGAGCAGGCCAATGGCTGCAGTAAATTTTTCTTCGTTGGGGATATCGAATATCAGTTTGTCTTGCGCTGCGGCGTCGGTGGCCTTGACCGAGAGCCAGGCGTTCTGCGCCAGTTCCGATTCAAGCTGGCCTGCAGACCAGCCTGCATAGCCGAGCGTGACCAATATTTTTTCCGGCCCGTAGCCTGCTGCAACAGCTTCCAGAATATCTTTCGAGGTGGTCAGCGCCGTGCCTTCGTGGATGGCGATGGTGGAATCCCAGTCACCGGCCGGTTGGTGCAGGACGAAGCCGCGGTCGATTTGCACCGGGCCGCCGAAATGCACCGCATTCTGGGCGAAGCTGCTGTTGCTGAGGGAGAGGTTGATTTGCTCGAACAGGGCGTTGAGCTTCATGTCGATGGCGCGATTGATGACCACGCCCATGGCGCCATCCTGATTGTGTTCACAGATGAAGGTAACGGATCTTGCGAAATAAGAGTCTGTCATCGCGGGCATCGCGATCAGGAAGTGGCCGGAGAGATTGACGTTTTCCACAGCGCCGATTATCTCACAAAACCCGCTGCCAAAGCCAGCCGATGGCGCTCACGGGGCCTCCAGGTAGCCGGTGACTTCAAGCCCGAAACCGACCATGCTCGGCATTTTTCTCGGGGTGGCCATCAGTTTCATTTTACGCACGCCGATGTCGAGCAGAATCTGTGAGCCGATGCCGTAGTTCCGCAAGTCCTGGCGGACGCGGACCGGTTCGTCCGCATGCCGGATACGATCGATCAGATCGGCGCCGTCTTCCGCGTGGTGCAGCAGTATCATGACGCCGGTTTCTGCCTGCTGGATGGCCTGCATGGCTTGCAGCGTATTCCATGAATGGCTTTTGCTGGTGCTGTCGAGCAGATCGAACACCGAGAGCGGTTCGTGTACGCGCACCAGCACTTCCTTGTCGGCGGTCGGCTCACCTTTTACCAGCGCCAGATGCGTTTCGTTGGCAATTTTATCGGCATAGGCGATCAGGCGCATTTCGCCGCAGGGCGTCATGATCATGCGCTCGGCAGCGCGTTGGACCAGCGATTCGTTCTGGTTGCGGTATTGGATGAGATCGGCGATGGTACCGATTTTGAGCTGGTGTTTTTGCGCGAATTGCATCAAATCCGGCAGTCGCGCCATGCTGCCGTCGTCATTCAGTATTTCGCAAATGACCGAGGCCGGTTCCAGGCCGGCCAGCGCGGCGAGGTCGCAGCCGGCTTCGGTGTGTCCGGCGCGGACGAGGACACCGCCATCCTGTGCGGCCAGCGGGAAGATGTGGCCGGGGCTGACGATGTCCTTTGCGGTAGCATTTTTCGCGACGGCTGCTTGTATGGTATGTGCGCGGTCTGCGGCCGAGATGCCGGTGGTGACGCCGCTGGCGGCTTCAATTGAAACGGTGAAGTTGGTGCGCATGCTGCTGCCGTTCTTTTGCACCATCGAAGGCAGGTTGAGCTGACGGCAGCGCGCCTGGGTCAGGGTCAGGCAAATGAGGCCGCGGCCGAAGCGAGCCATGAAATTGATATGCTCGGCACTGGTGAACTGGGCGGCGAGCACGAGATCACCCTCGTTTTCGCGGTCTTCTTCGTCGACCAGAATGACCATGCGGCCGCGGCGGATCTCTTCAATGATCTCGACGATGGGGCTGATGAGCGTGGACATCAGGCGCTGTCTCCGCTGTCTTCAGTGTTCCACTGTGCCATGCGTTCGACATAGCGGGCGATCAGGTCGATTTCCAGATTGACCCGGCTGCCTATGCCCAGATGTTTCAGAGTCGTGACTTCAACCGTGTGCGGAATCAGGTTGACGCTGAAAGTGTCTTTTTCAACATGGTTGACCGTGAGGCTGACGCCGTCGATGGCGATCGAGCCTTTGACGGCGATATAGCGCGAAAGCTGATGCGGTGCACGTACTGCGAGATGCCAGCAGTCTCCGGTCGGCTCGAATTTCACAACCTGACCGACGCCGTCGACATGGCCGCTGACCAGGTGGCCGCCAAGACGGTCAGAATAGCGCAAGGCCTTTTCCAGGTTGACGCTGCGCGGGGTGTCGAGACCGACCGTGCAGGACAGCGTTTCCTTCGAAACATGTGCCTCGAAATGATCGCTGCCGAGACTGACGGCTGTCAGGCAAACGCCATTGACGGCGATGCTGTCGCCAATCGCGACATCGGATAAATCCAGCGCGCCGGTTTCAATAATGAGTCTGGCGTCCGCCTCCATTGGCGTGACGCTTCTGATTTGCCCTACGGCTTGTATGATTCCTGTAAACATAGTGTAATTTTAGCAGGTAACCCTGACGAATTGAGGATGTGAATCGATTTGATGAAACGAATTCATGGATTCGTCGGTCAGCACTTGACAGGCTCCAGGAAAAAGGCGGTTCGCAAAGATATGGTCAGGCATCAAAACATCCTTTTTATCCCACCATCGGCAGCCCGGATACGCTGCAAACTCTTTCTGTTGCTGATCATTGCATGCGTTCTTGCGCCGGCCGCAGAAAGCCGCAGGGCATTGCCAGCATGTTCGAGGCCGGTTTCAAGGAATACGCCAGACTCAAGCGTCAGGGCGG
>DIVE01000057.1 GCA_002423265.1 Methylophilaceae bacterium UBA6140
TGTAATAGCCAAACGCCAGCGTCAGTATCCACAGCAGGGCCTTGAATGTGTTCAGCACCGGGACCAGGCTCCAGAACATGTTGCCCATGATCTGCCGGCACAGCATGTTCTTGAAGTTGACGGTCTTGTAGATGGTCGAGAGCGAGCATACGCCCAACGAGACAAAATAGATGATGAGATATTCGGTCGGAATCAATCGTTTTCTCCCTTGAAAAACCTGTTTGCGGCACTTGTGTGCGCCGTCCTATTTGATTTTATCTGCGGCAGCCGCTGCGATCAGGCCGTCCTCTGCCGAGCTGGCACCGCTGATGCCGATGGCGCCGATGATTCTACCCTCACGCACCAGCGGCACACCGCCTTCGACCGGCACGGCGCCGGGCAAGCCCAACACAGAGGTTCTGCCGCCGTTCAGCGCATCCTCGAACACCTTGGTCGGACGCCGGAAGTTGCTGGCTGAGCGCGCCTTGGCAATCGACACTTCGACGCTGGCGGTCTGCGTATCGTCGGCTTTCTCAAAATAAACCAGATGACCGGCCGTGTCCACGATTGCAATCGCGACCCTGAGCTTCATACGCTCCGCTTCAGCTGCGGCAACTGCCGCCAATTTTCTGGCGTGCGCCAGATCAATATCCGGCCCGTAGGAAACCGCCGGCGCTGCCCATACCGGGTTCAGAAAACCGAGCAAGCCGACAATGATGATCAGATATTTGAGTTTAGCCATATGGCACTCCCGATGCAGGATTTACCCGCCTTAACCGTTGAGAAATTGAACAAAGCCCCGCATTACGGCTCTATCCGGCATATGCGGCACATGATATGGATATTGTCTTTATGGATGGCAGCGGCTCTCTTCAGTTCCGCACGGGCCGAGCTGGCCGCCAATCCCCTGCTCGACGAACTGTGGAAACACCGCCCGCTGATTATCAGTGTTCCCGATGCGCATCATCCCATGTTGGCAGCCCTGAGGCAAAAACTGTCAGAGCCTGCAATACGTGCAGAGTTTGATACGCGCAAAATGGTCTATTACGAAGTCACAGGCGGCCTGGCGAGTCGTGAGGGCGAGGCATTGCGCCATGACCAGAACACCGCCTTGTTGCAGGCATTGAGGCTGAATCCGGCCGATGGTGCAACGGCGTTACTGATCGGACTGGATGGCGGCATCAAGTTGCAAACCGGCAGCATGCCTGACCTGCAGGCGGTGTTCGAATTGATCGACGGCATGCCCATGCGCCGATGGCAGCGTGACTGAGCTTGTTTACAGCGCCGCCGATTTTATGCACCATCCATGACCAGTCGTCATATTTTGTATGCAGAAAGGCAGCCATGTTCGAATCCGCCGAACTCGGTCATCAGGTCGACAAAGAGGTCTACAAGGCGACCTTGCCCGGACTGCGGGAGGCGCTGCTGCAAGCGCAATCCGAGCTGGCTGAGAGCAAGGCGTTCCCGGTCGTCATCCTGATCGCGGGGGTCGATGGCGCAGGCAAGGGCGAAGTCGGCAATCTGCTGAACGAATGGATGGACCCGCGGCTGATACGGACGCATGCGTTCGGCCGGCCAACCGAGGAGGAGCGCTCGCGTCCGCCGATGTGGCGCTACTGGCGCGCGCTGCCGCCCAAGGGCAGGATCGGCATTTTCTACGGCTCCTGGTATACCGCCCCCATCATCCGCAGAGCCTACGGCGAGATCAAGAAAGCCGAACTTGACAACATGATCGAGGAAATCGTGCGTTTCGAACGCATGCTGACCGACGAGGGAGCATTGCTGATCAAGCTCTGGCTGCACCTGTCGAAAGACAAGCAAAAAAAGCGCATTCACGATCTGCAGAAAAATCCGAAAACGCGTTGGCGCGTCACCGAGGTCGATCTCAAGCACCTCGAACTCTATGACAAGTTTCGCAGCCTCAGCGGCCATATTCTGCAGGAGAGCAACACGGCCAATGCCCCTTGGGTGGTGATTGAGGGGTTTGACGCCAATTACCGCAATCTGACCGCGGGCCAATACATTCTCGAAAGTATCAAAAAACAACTGGCCAATCTTGACTCCACCAACCTCAAGGCTGCCCCACCTATCCTGCGGCCGATAGACAAACTGCATGTGCTCAACACGCTGGATTTGCACAAATCGCTCGATAAATCCCGCTATGCCGAGGAACTGGAGGAATATCAGGGCCGATTCAATCTCTTGACGCGTGACCCGCGATTCCGCGACATTTCGCTCGTCATCGTATTCGAAGGGGCCGATGCTTCAGGCAAGGGCGGCAGTATCCGCCGCATTACGCATGCCGTCGATGCGCGTTTCTACAATGTCGTGCAGATCGCAGCACCTACCGACGAAGAGCGTGCGCAACCTTATTTATGGCGCTTCTGGCGTCATATTCCGCGCAAGGGGCATATGACGATCTACGATCGTTCCTGGTACGGCCGCGTACTGGTGGAGCGGGTAGAAGGTTACTGTAGCGAGCAGGACTGGATGCGCGCTTATGCCGAGATCAATGATTTCGAAGCGCAACTCAGCGCGCATGACACCCTGGTGGTCAAATTCTGGCTGCAGATCAGTCGGGAAGAGCAGCTCAAGCGTTTCAAGGAACGGCAGAAAACGCCGTTCAAACGCTTCAAAATGACCGAGGAAGATTGGCGCAATCGCGAAAAATGGGAGGCTTACCAGACCGCTGCCAGCGACATGATCGACCGTACCAGCACGGTTGATGCACCGTGGACATTGGTCGAAGCCAACGACAAATACCATGCCCGCATCAAGGTGCTGAAGACCTTGTGCGAGGCGCTTGAAGAAAGACTGAACGGCCTTAAGGATTAAACGAAACTGGTCGAACCGGTAGCCGACCCGATCCGGCTCGCCGCATCAGGGTCTCCCATCCAGAAATGGTAGAACTCGCGAACGACGGTAAAAAATACTCTGCGCATCTCCCTGTTTTCGAGCAAAGGCACGGTAGCATCAACCACGATGCGATAATTACGATTGGATTTTTCCGGTGCCTCGCGCAACCGTATCAGCAATATTTTCACCAGCTTGATGCGTGCGTCGACCAGGGCTTTATCGGCACCGGCCTGCCTTAGTGCCAACGTGTAAGCTTTCAGCGGCCAGGTTTCAGCGGTAGCGAACTTCGCCGTGTCCAGCATTTTCCAGAGCGCCTTGAGATCAATATCCAACGGTTGCCAATCGACAGGATTGGGGTTGAAGCCGCCCTCGGCATTCAGTGCTGCAATCGATTTGAAATCCTTGATCCAGAAATGAAAATATTCCCGGGCAACGGCAAGGCCAAACGGCCATTCACGTTTATCGAGCCGGCCCAGAGCATGTTCCACGGCGTCACGGTAAGCCGCACTGTCAAAATCGGCCTCCTCAATGACTGGGAATATGGTGAGCAGAAACTCGCGATGCCGCTCGAGCGAAATATCGTCTGCGCCGTTACTCTGCAATACCTTGAGATACGCATTCAGTGCTTCCTGTTCGCGCGTTTGCATCGTTGTCATAAGTATTTCAAGTCCGCTTGAGATCGTTAGTATTGCTCTTGATGATTGACTTCGCCTGTGGCGGGTCGAGCAAATTTATATTCGGGTCGAATCGGATGTTTTCCAAATCGCCCATAAACCCCGATAATACGACATGCTTGAATCGCATGTCATATCTGAAGTCTACCAAACTAATTTTTATATCGGCTCATCCTTTGGAAATCATACTGATCATTGTCATGCTGCTCGGCGCCTGGTATTGGCTGGACAGCATCTCTTCACGCGAGGCTGCGGTGTCTACCGGCCGCGATCTGGCGCATCGCTGGAACCTGCAACTGCTGGATGAAACCGTCGCCTGCACCCGGCTCAGACTTGGCCGCAATTCACGCGGTCAGCTGAAAATCATGCGTACCTACGAATTCGAGGTCAGCACCAGCGGCAGCGACCGGCTCGAATGTCATCTGGTGCTGCTCGGCAAGCAACTGCAATCCTGGCATATCCCGCCCTATCTGCAACCGCTGTATTGAGCTCAGCCCGCGATATGCAATACATCGGCCGTTTTGCTCCCTCACCTACCGGTCCCTTGCATTTCGGCTCACTGATTGCCGCCGTCGCCAGCTATCTCGAAGCCAGAACGCATCATGGGCCATGGCTGCTACGGATGGAGGATCTCGACACGCCGCGCACGATGCCGGGCGCTGCCGATGCGATTCTTGCCAGTCTTGAGGCATTCGGTTTTCAATGGGACGGCAGTATCCTCTATCAAAGCCGGCGCACGGCCTACTACGCGGAAATATTCGAGCGCCTGAGAGCCGGCGGTCTGGTTTACCCCTGTGCCTGCACCCGCAAGGAGATTGCGGATTCCGCCACTCGCGGCATAGAAGGTGCCGTCTACCCCGGCACTTGCCGCAACGGCCTCATGCCCGGCAGAACAGCCCGCGCCTGGCGCATCGCCACCGAAGACATGCTGACTTGTTTCAACGACGACATCCAGGGCGCTGTCAGCCAGAACCTTGCGCGCGACATCGGGGATTTTGTCCTCAAACGCGCCGACGGCCTCTTCGCCTATCAACTGGCCGTGGTCGCGGACGATGCGGCACAGGGCGTCACCCATGTCGTGCGCGGCGCCGACCTGCTGGATTCAACCCCGCGCCAGATCTACCTGCAGCATCTGCTGCAATTCCCCACGCCGCAATACGCGCATGTACCGCTGGCCACCAATGCAGCGGGTGAAAAACTCAGCAAGCAGACCAAAGCGCGTGCGCTGGATGATGCACACCCGTTGACCGAACTGTGGAAAGCGCTGGATTTCCTCGGCCAGCGCCCTCCGGCCGGATTGCAACGGGCTTCAACAGCGGAGTTGTGGCAATGGGCGTTTGAGCAATGGCAGCTGAACCGGATTGCCGGGGTACGCGCACTGACATTTACCGGCTGAAATACCTGCCCGCGCTGCGCAGTCTGTCAACGGCTGATGCTACCATTACATATTTGCACCAAATTGATCACCGACATGTCTTCCAATGCACCAGAGCAGGATACCCTGCACCGTTTCACCTTTGAAAACACGCCAATACGCGGCAACACCGTACAGCTTGATCAAAGCTTCATGATCGCACTGCAGAATCAGAATTACCCGGATTTTCTGCGCATCGCGCTGGGCGAACTGATGGCCGCCGGCTTGCTGCTCTCGGCCACACTGAAAATGCACGGCGCGCTGATACTGCAGATTCAGGGCAAGGGCGCGCTGAAACTGCTGGTGGTCGAATGCAGCCGCCATGCAGACACAGACGCGTTGACCTTGCGCGCCACCGCCAAATTCAGCGAAACCCTGCAAGCGGGCAGCCTGCGCGAGCTGATCGGTAACGGCCATTTCGCCATTACCCTGGACCCGCAGGATGGCGGCGGCGGTTACCAGGGTATCGTGCCGCTGGAAGGCGACAGCGTGAGCGAAATGCTGGAGAACTACATGCGGCGCTCGGAACAGATTGAAACCGGCATCTGGCTTGCATGCGATGGCAAACAGGCGGCCGGCATGCTGTTGCAGAAGCTTCCCGACCAGCAGGAAACCGATGCCGATGCGTGGAACCGCATCAATCTGCTGGCAAAAACCGTACAGAACGCTGAGCTTTTGCAACTGCCTGCCGAGCTATTGCTGCACCGGCTTTTTCATGAAGAGGATGTGCGCCTGTATGACGGCCAGCGCGTGCAGTTCCTTTGCAGCTGTTCTCGTGATAATGTGAGCAATATGCTCAGAATGCTGGGGCAGGAAGAAATAAAAAGTATTATCGAGGAGCGTGGTGAACTTGAGGTGCATTGTGATTTCTGCAACCGGAATTACAGATTCGACGGAATCGATTCCGAGCAACTGTTTTTCACAGACATTGCGATGCCCGCACCACCAGGTCGCCATTAATTAAATACCCGACGGCCGACCGATGCGATTCAACTTTTCCCGCTGGGTTCCCAAGCGCAAGCATATTCTGGAATCGCGCTGGCTTTCACCTTTCAGTCAGCATCTGCATGACCGCCATCTCTGGCGCTTCGAGCGTTACGCTTCGGCCAGAGGCGCTGCCATCGGCGTGTTTTTCGGCATTCTGATTCCGTTCGGTCAGATCGTGTTTGCAGCCGTTGCCGCTGTATTCTTCCGCGCCAATCTGGCCATTGCTGTCGCCAGCACGCTGATCACCAATCCGTTCACCTTCCCGCCCATCTACTGGCTCGCCTACAAACTGGGGTTGCTCGTCACCGGCGGCGGCACTGAATCGGTGCATGCAGACCTGATTGCAGAGTCGGTCGCCATCAACCCCGAGGATGTGGTGACCAACAGCGGCTGGTTCGGCTGGGTCGATGGTGCGATGACCTGGCTGCGCGATGCAGGGCTGCCGTTCATCACCGGCATCGTCATCATGGCGGTAGTCGGCTCGATTCTGGCTTACCTGCTGACGCATGCAATCTGGCATCTGCGCGGCACCTTCCGCAAGCAACGGCTGGCGAGAAACCGCAGAAAACGCGCCGGATTGCAAAACACCCAAGACTGCGAAAAACCCTAACACGCCTTCAGCGTCTGCCGTACACGTTCAAACAGACACACTGCACTCGCGGACGCCGCATTCAGAGACTCCACCCTGCCCGGCATCGGCACGGTNNGCGGTCAAATCCTGCTCATACAACGATGCGCCATGCATGGCAGTGGCCAGCGTCAATCCTTGAAACTGCCGCACCTCGCTCAGAAGGTCCGCCTGTTCGACAATTGGCAGCACGAAATGCGCACCCTGCCCGCCCCGCAATGCTCTGGGTGACCAGGCCTCGGTACAGCCTGCCGACAGATAGACAGCCTCCACTCCGGCAGCCGCGGCATTCCTCAACATGCTGCCGAGATTGCCGGGGTCCTGGATATTCTCCAGCATGAGCACAAAAGCGGGAGACTCCGGCAGGGGCAGCGCCGGTGTCTTGACCTGCGCCAGTATCCCGGTCGGCGTGGTCACCGGCGAAACCGCTGCAAACATCGAAGGCGGCAAGGTAATGGTTTTGATCTCCGCCAGTCTGTCGAGCAGATTCATGACGTCGAGTGCGCAGTCGCCGTCCGACACGACTAAAAGCTCCGGTTCGCCGAAAGTTTCCAGATAGGACTCGACCAGATGTGCGCCATCCAGCAGGATGCTGCCGCGCATGCGACGTTCGCGCGCCGAACCGGCAAGTGCTTTCAATTGTTTGAACAAGGGGTTATCGCGTGAACTGATGTGTTGATAGGCCATGAGTGTCTGCTGTGAGCGTTTGCGGCATTTTAACTTGCCAGTCCGGTGTGGTGCAGTAAATCAGCAACCCGGCCTTGATGTTCTGATTCAATTCACAGGCCAGGTGGTAAAATCAAGACCGGAACAAGCTGCAGGAAAACCCGTTGGAAAAACTCCGCAAGATCATGAAAATCGCTGTTGCAACCCAGCTGAAATGCACCCCTGCCGCTTCGCCATCAAGAAAGGCGATACGCCCATGCTGATGCCGTTGGAGCGTATATTGCACGCGCAGGGTTTCGGTGCGCGCAAGGCCTGCCGCATCATGGTCTGGCAGGATGAGGTGACGGTCAACGGCCAACCGTGCGACGACCCTTATGCCGAATTCGACACTGCCGGCCTGAAGTTTTCGGTGCGCGGCGAAGTCTGGGAATACCGTGAGCAGGCCTATCTGATGTTGCACAAACCGGCCAATTACGAGTGCTCGCACAAGACCCAGCACCACCCGACGATATACAGTCTGTTGCCGCACCCGCTGGTTGCGCGCGGCGTACAATGCATAGGCCGGCTGGATGAAGACACCACCGGGCTGATTCTGCTTTCGGACGATGGCCAGTTTATCCACCGCATGAGCTCACCCAAATGGAAAGTGCCGAAAGTCTATGAGGTGACAACCAGACACCCGATTGACGAGAAGCTGATACGCGTATTGATGGACGGCGTGCAACTGGTCGATGAACCGGCACCAATCGCCGCCCTCGCCTGCACCCAGGTGAGCGAAAAGGTCCTGCAGATGACGCTGGCGGAAGGTAAATATCATCAGGTCAAACGCATGATCGCCGCCGTCAGCAACCGGGTCGAGGCCTTGAAGCGCATCCGCATCGGCGAACTGCCGCTGCCGGATGATCTCGAAGCAGGTAAATGGCGCTGGCTGTCGCAGGACGATATGGCAAGGCTGGGCTGGAAAACTTGATGCCTGCAACGATGTATAGAACGATTGAAACCAGCCCGTGCTGCGTCACGCCGGGTATTGAAATCTTGCACTACCACGGCCCAGGCCGTGCTTTGGGAGCCCACTGTTGATGAAACATTTATATCAGTATTTCTTTCGCGGTTTGCTGGCGGCCTTGCCGTTGAGTCTGACCATTTACCTGCTTTATCTCTTCCTGACTTGGACCGAAGGCATTGCCATGTGGTGGGTGCGTCCCATCATCGGAGACTTCTACATCCCCGGCCTCGGGCTTTTGTTCGGTATCGGCACCATTATTCTGCTCGGCTTCATCATTTCCAACGAGCGTGCGCTGAAACTGCTGTCGTTGATCGAACTGCCCTTCACCAGCCTGCCGGTGATCAAAAGCGTTTATTCCTCGCTGAAGAATTTTGCCGAATATTTCGCGCCGGACAAGGAAGGCCCTTCACAACAGGTCGTCTCCGTCAGGATACCGGGGCAAGCGCTGGAAATGGTCGGCCTGGTGACGCGGCAAAGTCTGCATGGCCTGCCGGACGGCTTCATGACAGGCGACCGGGTTGCGGTCTATCTGCCGATGGGCTACATGATAGGCGGCTATACGATATTCGTGCCGCGCGATTGGCTGCAACCGCTCAGCATGTCGGTAGAAGAGGCGATGCGTTCGTCACTGTTCGCCTGGATGGCAAATCACGAGAACAAATAAAACGACATCGGCTTAGACAAGCGCTGAAAAAAGAAAACCGCCCAGGAGGGCGGTTTGAGAAGTTCGCTTGAATCAAGCGTCCGAATTGTCACAAAGGGGAGATGAACAATTGAATGCAATTTTAAATGCGTGATGTAATTAAAATATTTCAAACCCCGCTTGAATTGTAAACAAACGTTACCGTTGACCGGCAACGGCGCCTGAACACAGAATAAGCTGGCTTTCCTGCGGCAGCTCCGTATAATGCGATTTCCCTGCGCCATACCAATCAGCGCAGCGGTCTTTTTTCTTACCCGATCTTTCCGATCACCTATTCGTCTGCCCCGATTGGTTTTGCCCTGATGGCAAAAGGCCGTCGCAGGAGTCTGTATTGTCCACTGAAGTCACCTTTGCCAGTTTGAATCTGGCAGAACCCATTCTGCGCGCCATCGGCGATGCAGGTTACACCACCCCCACCCCGATCCAGCTGAAAGCCATCCCGCAAGTTTTGAGCGGCGGCGACCTGCTGGCAGGCGCACAGACCGGCACCGGCAAAACGGCGGGCTTTACGCTGCCACT
>DIVE01000135.1:0-6855 GCA_002423265.1 Methylophilaceae bacterium UBA6140
AACATGTAAATACAAAACATGTAAATACAAAACATGTAAAACAAAGGGCGATTTGATCGCCCTTTGTTTTTTCTGCCGGTCGCTTGTTACGACTGCTATTTTTTCAAAGAATCGCGGATTTCACGCAATAGCAGCACGTCTTCCGGCGTCGCCGGCGGCGGTGCAGGCGGCTCTTCGCTACGCAGCCGGTTGATGCTGCGAATCAGCAGAAACACGGCAAACGCGACAATCGTGAAACTGACCACAGCATTGACGAAAAGACCGTAATTCAGCGTCACCGCACCCGCCTCCCTGGCTGCTGCAAGCGTCGCGTAGGGTTCGGCGACAGCGCCTTCCTTCAGCACAAAGAACAGCTCGCTGAAATCCACATTGCCGAGCAGCAAGCCGACCGGCGGCATGATGATGTCATCGACCAGCGATTTGACGATAGACCCGAATGCAGCGCCGATGATGATACCGACCGCCATATCCACCACATTGCCGCGCATCGCGAAGGCCTTGAATTCTTTTAACATGTGATCCCCTGTTGATTATGAAACTTCGCATTTGCCCAGACGCTATAATGCAAAAAGATTCTCTCATCGTCCAGGATTTCAATTGACCCGCCTTTTTCATTCGGAAAGCTTTCGCCTTTTACTCGCTGCAGCACTGGGCAGCCTCTCGGTTCTGGGTTTCGCCCCTTTCCATCTGTTTCCCACAACAATTCTCGGTATCGCCGGGCTGTTCTATCTGTGGCAACAGGCAGCGGCACCGAAACAGGCCGCGTGGCTCGGCTTCAGTTACGGGCTGGGCTTTTTCATCAGCGGCATCTACTGGATTTACATCAGCCTGCATGATTTCGGCGGCATGCCCTGGTGGATGGCTGCATTCTCGACCTTCTGCCTGTGCGCATTTCTTTCGCTCTTTCCGCTGCTGGCCGGTTGGCTCAGTAAACGCTCTTCCCTTCTGCTTTTGAGCGCGCCGCTGCTGTGGGCATTACTGGAATGGGTGCGCGGCTGGATATTCACCGGCTTTCCATGGCTTGCCATCGGGTATTCGCAAACGCCCAACAGCCCGTTGGCCGGCTTCCTGCCCGTCAGCGGTGTCTATGGCGTTTCGCTGTTGACGGCTGCCACCGCCGCGTTGCTGGTCCTTTTCGCAAACGGCTTCCGCAGGAAGCTGGTACTGTCGTTGTTGCTCCCAATGTGGCTGGGCGGAGCCTTGCTGAAAATGGTGCCCTGGACCTCGCCCGTCGGAGCGCCGGTCAGCATCGCACTGTTACAGGGCAATATCGCCCAGGACCTCAAGTGGCAGGAAGGCGAGCTGCAACGCACGCTCGACATTTACCACCAGTTGGTCACCGACACTGCGGCACGGCTGATCGTACTGCCGGAAACAGCATTGCCCATGCTCTCGCAACACGTACCGGCCGATTATCTCGCCAGCCTCGAAGCGCACGCCAGAAATCAGCAGGGCGATCTGCTCTACGGCGTCGTGGAATACGAAAACGAAGCCTTCTACAACAGCATGCTCAGCATCGGCAGCGCACCGCGTCAGCACTACCGCAAAACGCATCTGGTGCCGTTTGGCGAATTCATTCCGCTAAAACAAGTCTTCGGCTGGATCTACCGCGACTGGCTCAATATCCCGCTCACCGATCTCGCCCGTGGCGGCTTCGACCAGCAGCCGCTGGAAGTCGCCGGTCAGAAAGTCGCGATCAATATCTGTTACGAAGATGTCTTCGGCGAAGAAATCATCTACCAGCTGCCGCAGGCCACGCTATTGGTCAACACCAGCAATGACGCCTGGTACGGTGAATCGACAGCGGCTTATCAACATTTGCAGATCTCCCAGGCGCGGGCGCTGGAGACCGGCCGCATGATGCTGCGTGCCACCAATACCGGCGCCACTGCCATCATCGACCGCAACGGGGAGGTGCTGGCGCAGCTGCCGCATTTCCGCACCGGCATCCTCGAAGGCGAGGCTCAGGGCTATGAGGGCAGCACACCTTACAGCCGTTTCGGCAACCGGCTCTTTCTGCTGATCGCCGCGTCAGGCCTGCTTTACCTTTTGTGGCACCGTAAAAAGAAGTAAAATCAAACCCTTTCGCCAACCCTGAACAGCTTGCATAACAATGGCACTCACATTTCAAGAGATCATTCTCACGCTACAACAATATTGGGACAAGCAGGGCTGCACATTGCTGCAACCCTACGACATGGAAGTCGGCGCCGGCACTTCGCACACCGCCACCTTTCTGCGCGCGCTCGGCCCGGAGCCATGGAAGGCCGCTTATGTGCAGCCCAGCCGCCGCCCCAAGGACGGCCGCTACGGTGAAAACCCCAACCGTTTGCAGCATTACTACCAATATCAGGTCGTGCTGAAACCGGCCCCGGCCAACATTCTCGAGCTCTATCTAAGTTCGCTCGAAGCGCTGGGTTTCAACCTGAAGGAAAATGACATCCGCTTCGTCGAGGACGACTGGGAAAACCCGACGCTGGGCGCCTGGGGCCTGGGCTGGGAAGTCTGGCTCAACGGCATGGAAGTCACCCAGTTCACCTATTTCCAGCAGGTCGGCGGCATCGACTGCAAACCGATTACCGGCGAGATCACCTACGGCCTGGAACGTCTGGCCATGTATCTGCAGGGTGTGGAAAACGTCTACGACCTCACCTACTCGCCCGGCGTCAGCTATGGCGATGTCTTCCTGCAGAACGAGAAAGAGCAGTCCGCCTACAACTTCGAGCACAGCGATGTCGATTTTCTGCTCACCGCTTTCAACGCCCACGAAAAACAGGCCAAACACCTGATGGAAAACCAGCTCGCCCTGCCGGCCTACGAGCAGGTGCTGAAGGCAGCGCACACGTTCAACCTGCTGGATGCGCGCGGCGCCATCTCCGTCACCGAGCGCGCCGCCTATATCGGCCGTATCCGCAACCTGGCGCGTAGCGTCGCCGCCAGCTATTTGGACAGCCGCGCCCGCCTCGGCTTCCCGATGGCACCCAGGGAATGGGCAGATGAAGTATTGGCTCAGATCGAAAAGAAGGTGGCGTAAAAATGCACATCACCCCTGCCGTCATTTCGGCGCCGGCTGGAATCAAACAAAAAAACCACTCCGTGCAGCGGACAATTTCCATTTTTGTTCCGCGCTGCGGAAGTCATTCAATCAACTGGATTCCGGCCGGCGCCGGAATGACGGGGTTTAAGCATGAGCAGTAAAAATTTATTGGTGGAATTGTTTGTTGAAGAGCTGCCGCCAAAAGCACTGAAAAGACTCGGGGAATCGTTTTCCGAAAGTATTTACCAGGAACTTGCCTCAAGAAAACTTTTAAGCAGTTCGTCGCAAGCTAGCGCTTTTGCCTCACCACGACGGTTGGCAGTAATCATTACACAAGTTTCGGATGTCGCTCCTGACGAACAGGTTTCTGAAAAATTGATGCCTGTCGCGATCGCGTTGAAAGACAACAAGCCAACAGATGCATTGCGCAAGCGATTGGCAAAAATCGGTCGTGAAAATCTGGCCGATCTCTGGCCCAATGCCGAGCACGGTGCGGACAGACTTTATATCGAAAATGACGGCAAGGCCGAGTCTGTCTATTTAAGTTCATTAGCCAAAGGCTCAAGCCTTCTGGTTGGTCTTCAAAGCGCCTTGGAACTCGCGATCAGCAAACTGCCCATTCCCAAGGTCATGACCTATCAGCTGTACGAAAACTGCCAACAGCCCGGCTGGGACAGCGTCCACTTCGTGCGCCCCGCGCATGGTCTGGTCGCGCTGCATGGCAGCGATGTAGTGCCCGTCAGCGTGCTCGGTCTGCAAGCCGGCAACACAACCCAGGGCCATCGTTTTGAGGCCAGCTGGCCTGAAATCATACTTCAGAGTGCAGACAGTTATGCGCAACAACTGCAGGAAGAAGGCGCCGTCATCGCCGGCTTCGAGCAGCGTCGGGCCGAGATCGTGCGTCAGCTGAATGAGGCTGCCGCCAGGGAAAACCTGAAACCGATCGAGGACGAGGCGCTACTCGATGAAGTGACGGCGCTGGTAGAGCGCCCCAATGTGTTGCTCGGCCAGTTCGAGCAAGCCTTTCTCGAAGTACCGCAGGAATGTCTGATTCTGACCATGAAGGCCAACCAGAAGTACTTCCCCCTGCTTAATGCCGATGGCCGCCTGACCAACAAATTTCTCATCGTTTCCAACATCGCCCCGGCCGATCCGTCCAAGGTCATCGGCGGCAACGAGCGCGTTGTGCGGCCGCGTCTGGCCGATGCCAAATTCTTCTTCGATCAGGACCGCAAAAAGCCGCTGGAGTCGCGCGTGCTCGGGCTGGCCAAAGTGGTGTACCACAACAAGCTGGGCACCCAGGGTGAGCGCGTTCAACGTGTTTCAGCCATTGCCCGCGCCATCGGCCAGCAGCTGGGCGGCGATGCGCTGGCACAGCAGGCTGATCAGGCCGCGTTGCTGGCAAAGGCCGATCTGCTGACGGACATGGTCGGAGAATTCCCCGAACTGCAGGGCATCATGGGCCGCTATTATGCCCAGCACGACGGCCTGCCGGACGATATTGCCTGCGCGATTGAAGACCACTACAAGCCCCGTTTCGCCGGCGATGAGCTGCCGCGCAGCCAGGTCGGCCTCTGCGTCGCGCTGGCCGACAAGCTGGAAACGCTGGTAGGGCTGTTCGGCATCGGCGAAAAGCCGACCGGCGACAAGGATCCATTCGCGCTGCGCCGCCATGCGCTGGGCGTGGTACGCATGTTGAGCGAACGCCAATTGCCGCTCGCGCTCGACACCTTGCTGCAGCAAGCTGCTGCCGCGTTCGGCAAGCAGATTTCAGACCCCACTGCAGCACTGGCCGATTTTATCTATGAACGTCTGGCAGGCAACCTGCGCGAACACGGTTACCAGCCGCAGGAGGTGGACGCGGTGCTGAGCCTGCGCCCGCAGAATCTGGGCGATGTCGCCAATCGTCTTGCCGCCGTGCGCGCCTTCGCCGCGCTACCCGAGGCTGCAAGTCTCGCCGCCGCCAACAAGCGCGTCGGCAACATCCTGAAAAAAGCGGAAACCGCGATCACTGCCCGGGTCGATGCCGCCTTGTTGAAGGAAGCGGCGGAAGCCGCCCTGCAAGAGGCGCTGCTGAAGGTCAAGCCGCAGGCTGACAAGGCTTTTGAACAAGGCGACTACACTGCCTCCCTGCAGGCGCTGGCAGCCCTGAAAGCGCCGGTCGACGACTTTTTCGACAACGTCATGGTCAACGCTGAAGACCCTGCGCTGAAGGCAAACCGCCTCGGGCTGCTGGCAACCTTGCACGAATCCATGAACCGTGTTGCTGACTTATCCAAGCTGGCGGCGTAAGCTCACGTTATGAAATTAGTTATTCTCGACCGCGACGGCGTCATCAACCACGACAGCCCGCACTTCATCAAGAGCCCGGATGAGTGGAAGCCCATCCTCGGCAGTCTGGAAGCCATTGCGCTGCTGAATCAGTCCGGCTTCCGCGTGGCGCTGGCAACCAACCAGTCCGGGATCAGCCGTGGCCTGTTCGACATGGCGACACTGAACGCGATTCACGACAAGATGGTTCGGGCGCTGGGTCAGTTCGGCGGACGTATCGACGCGCTGTTCTATTGCCCGCATGGGGCTGACGACAACTGCGGTTGCCGCAAGCCGAAATCCGGCATGATCGAGGAAATCGGCCGCCGCTTCGCGATCGATCTCAATACGGTTTACAGCGTGGGCGATTCGTTGCGCGATCTGCAGGCCAGTGCCAAGCATGGCGCCCAATGCATTCTGGTGCGCACCGGCAAGGGCGAAAAGACCTTGGCCGAAGGCGGCCTGCCGGAAGATACCTGGGTTTGTGCAGACCTTGCAGAGGCCGCTCAGCGCATCATCGCGCATGATCAGAGCAAGAGCCTGATTCATCCGCCCATGTCGCTGGTTTGAACGGGCCGGCATGCTGATTTTCCTGCGTTCCTTGATCTTTACGCTCGGGCAGTGGTTGTTCACCCTGTTTTTCGGGCTGTTCGCCATCCTTACCTTTCCGTTCCGGCCGGTGACGCGCTATCGCATCATTTCGGTCTGGGCACGTTCCATGCTGTGGTGGCTGCGGGTGACCTGCAACGTGCGCTACCGTGTGATCGGGCGCGAGCATATTCCGCAAACGCCCAGCATCATCCTTTCCAAACACCAATCGGCATGGGAAACGCTGGCTTTTCAGGAGATTTTTCCGCCGCAGGTCTGGGTGCTGAAACGCGAACTGCTTTGGGTGCCTTTCTTCGGCTGGGGGCTGGCGATGACCTCGCCGATTGCGATCAACCGCAGCGCGGGTCGCGAAGCCCTGAAACAGTTGGTCGAACAAGGCAAGGACCGCATGAAGAAGGGTTTCTGGGTCGTCATTTTCCCTGAGGGCACGCGCATGCAGCCGGGCCGGAAGGGCAAATACCATATCGGCGGCGCCTGGCTTGCCGCCCATAGCGGCGCCACCGTGGTGCCGGTGGCGCATAATGCCGGCGAATACTGGCCGAAGAACGCCTTTCTCAAACGGCCCGGCACCATTACGGTCAGCATCGGCAAGCCGATTGAAAGTGCGGGCCTGAAACCGGACGAACTCAACCATCGTGTCGAACAATGGATAGAGCAGGAAATGCCGCGCCTCTCGCAATCATGAGCGAATATCAGCTGGCCTTGCCGGACGGCGAGCGTATCCCCTACCGACTCGAACGCAGAGCACGCAAAACCATAGGCCTCAAGATAGGCGGCAGCGGGCTGATCGTGCATGCGCCCAAGCGCATCAGCCACACAGCGCTGGAAAGCGCCCTGCTCGACAAGGCCGGCTGGATCAGGAAGAAACTGCAACAGATGTCAGAGAGCCGTCCCGAGCC
>DIVE01000135.1:6870-9874 GCA_002423265.1 Methylophilaceae bacterium UBA6140
GGTGATGCAGTGGTACAAAAAGGAAGCGCTGACGGACTTCGAACGCCGCTTGCAGCTTTATGCCGCAAGGCTGGGCGTGCCGATGCCGAAACTTTATTTGTCCAACGCCCGCTCACGCTGGGGCAGTTGCAACTCGCGCGGCGAAGTACGTCTCAACTGGCGCCTGTTGCAGGCGCCGCCGCACATCATCAATTACGTTGTCTGCCACGAGCTGGCCCACCTCAAGGAGATGAACCACTCGGCCAGATTCTGGGCTGTGGTGGAAAGTCTTTATCCGGATTACCGGTCCGCCGAACGCACGCTCAAGCAGCGATCGGCCGAACTGCATCAGTTCTAGCGCAGTCCCCGCCATCAGCGCGAGGGCAAGCCTCAACGCAAGCGCAGGGCGTTCAGCACCACAATCAGCGAGCTGACCGACATGCCGATCGCGGCCATCCAGGGCGAGATCATGCCGGTTGCGGCGAACGGTAGCGCCAGCGTGTTGTAGCCCAGCGCCCAGGCAAAATTCTCGCGCACGACGTTACGCGTGAAGCGGCCGGTCGCTATCGCATGGTCAATTTCCATCAGCTGCTCGCTCAACAGCACGATGTCACCGGAAGCACGCGCCATTTGCGTACCGCTGCCCATGGCAATCGAAACCTGCGCTTTCGCCAGTACCGGCGCATCGTTGATGCCATCGCCGACCATCGCAATCACTTCTCCCCGCTGTTGCAAACGCTCAATCGCCTCCAGCTTTTGTTCAGGAGAAGATGCAGCCTGCCAGCTGGAAATACCCAGCTGCCTGGCGTAATCCTTCACAGCCGCTTCCGTATCGCCGCTCAGAATCGAAACCACCAGACCTCTGGCCTGCAACGCTTCGACCAAGGCTCTGGCATTCGGGCGCAAGGTGTCGGCCATGACGAAGGCAGCAAGATAGCGCTCGTCGTCGCTAAGCCAGATCACCGTCGCACTGCCGTCAATCGGCGGCAGTGCCGGCACTTCGGTGAGCACGGCGTTCAGCCTGAGATTACCGAGATAATAGCGCTTGTTGTCGAGCTGACCGGTAACGCCTTGCCCCGGCTGGTTGGCGGCATCGGTTAATTGATGCAGCGCTTCCGCCTGCGGTTTCTGCGCATCGAGAAAACTTCTGGCGTAGGGGTGTTCGGAATGCTGCTCCAGGCTGGCGGCGATGCGCAGGCACTCCGCATCGCTCAAGCTGCCGAATGCAATGATCTGCTGCAATTGCGGACGCCCTTCGGTCAGGGTGCCGGTCTTGTCGAACACCACATGCGTGACTTTGGCCAGCGCTTCAAGCGCATGGCCGCGCGTCAGCAACACCCCGCGCTTGACCAGATGCGAGCCGGAAGCGGCAAAAGCCGCAGGCGCCGCCAGCGATAGCGCACATGGACAGCTGACGACCAGCACGGTAAGCACGATTTCCAATACGCGCGATGTGTCGATCTGCACCCAGACCCAGCCGATCAGTACGACCGAGAAAAGCAGCGCATAGGTGAACCAGGCGGCAATCTTGTCGGCCAGTTCGGTCAGTTTCGGCTTTTCCGCCTGCGCACGATCGAGCAGGCGGCTGATACCGGCGATGACCGTCTCTTCGCCAAGCGCGCCGACACGAACAGTCAGCGGGCTTTCGTAATTGATACTGCCGGCATAGACCGTGCTACCCGTAGTTTTCAGGAGCGGCCTGCTTTCACCGGTCAGCAGCGATTCGTCGGCACTGCTTTCGCCTGAAACCACAATGCCGTCGGCTGCAATCGTGTCGCCGGGCTTGCAAACGATCAAATCCCCGGTTTTCAGTTCGATCAGCGGCACCAGTTCGAGCTGTCCGTCCGCATTGAGGCGCGAAGCAATCGCGGGAACCAGACGAAGCAGATTTTCAGCCGATTCGACCGATTTCTCACGCGCGTTGCGCTCGAGAAAACGGGTCGCCAGCAAAAAGAAAATCAGCATGGTCAGCGTATCGTAATAGACCTCGCCGACCCCCTGAAAAGTGGCCCAGATACTGCCGGCGAAGCCGGTGATGAGGCCGAGACTGATCGGCACATCCATGCCCAGCCTACCGGTTTTCAGACTGCGCCAGGCCACCTGATAGAACGGCCAGGCAGCGTAGAACATGGCAGGGATGCTGAGCACCAGACTGAACCAGCGCAGCAGCTGCGCCGTGGCGAATTCCAGCCCTTGCGCGGGGCCGGCGTAAAGGGCGACGGCAATCATCATGACTTGGCCGGCGGAAAGACCGGCAACGGCGAGCCGGCGGAAATCCGCCTTGCGCTGTTTGAGCCGCAACGCTTCCTGCTGCTGCGCACTGAACGGATGCGCATGATAGCCGAGCTTGCGTATCTCGATCAGGATATCGCTCAGCTTGATCCGGCTGTCATCCCAGCTGACGCGGGCACGGTGCGAGGTATAGTTGATACTGACCTGCAGAATGCCGGGCAGCTGTCGCAGATGACGTTCGTTGAGCCAGATGCAGGCGGCACAGGTGATGCCCTCCAGAATCAGCGAGGCTTCCTTGCGCTGATCCTGAGAGGCCGAAACGAAACTTTTCTGTACTTCAGGGTGATCGTAAAGCTGGAGATCGCGAAGCTCGTCCGGCACCAGGTCTTCGACATTTTTCGGCAACTCGGTGCGGTAACGGTAATAATCCTCCAGCCCGTTTTCGACAATCGCTTCAGCCACCGCCTGACAGCCGTGGCAGCACATGTCGCGCGGCTGCTGCAGCACGATCGCCGTGTAGCGGGTGCCGGAGGGTACAGGCAGGCCGCAGTGATAACAGGCCGGTTGCGTATCTTGCACAGCGCTCATCGGTACTCTGCGTAAAATCCCGGCTAGTTATCGAGGAACAGTTCTTGCTGGCTGCGGAACTCGACGTCTTCCTTGCGAATGACGATCTCGGCCAGCCAACGACCCGCCTGCGGCAACGTCAGTTCGCTCTGGTAGCGGCCGGGCGCGGTTTCTTGCAAGGTCAGGGAACGGTCATCACGGCTGTTGGCGACGCGCCACAAACCGA
>DIVE01000144.1:0-8045 GCA_002423265.1 Methylophilaceae bacterium UBA6140
GCTGGAAGCCGAGTTCCTCGCCATCGTGCTGGTGCTGGTCTATGTCGGCGAGGTGATGGTGCTGTTCCTGTTTGTGGTGATGATGTTGGATATCAACCTCGACAAGTTGCGTGAAGGCTTCTGGGAATATCTGCCGATGGCCGGTTTTATCGGGGTGCTGATGGCGGCCGAAATGGTCATGATCCTCGGCAGCAAGAATTTCGGCGTCGACCGTGTCGGCGCGCCGCCGCCCAAACCGGCGGACTATAGCAACACGGCAGAACTTGGTCGCGTGTTGTATTCCGATTATCTGCTGACGTTCGAACTCGCTGCCATCATCCTGCTGGTGGCGATTATCGCCGCCATAGCCCTGACGCTGCGCGACCGCAAGGATACGAAATTCATCAATCCTGCAGATCAGGTCAAGGTCAAGCGTGCAGACCGCATCCGCATGGTCAGCATGCCCGCATTCAAGGAGCCGCCTCCACAGGATGCGGCTGATAACACTGAACCCAAGGACAAAGCCTGATGGTCGGCCTCTCTCATTATCTGGTGCTCGGTTCGCTGTTGTTTGCCATCAGCGTGGTCGGCATATTTCTCAATCGCAAGAACGTCATCGTGCTGATGATGGCGATCGAGCTGATGCTGCTGGCGGTGAACCTCAACTTCATCGCTTTCTCGCATTACCTCAACGACCTGGCCGGCCAGGTGTTCGTGTTCTTCATATTGACCGTTGCCGCAGCTGAATCTGCGATCGGTCTGGCCATTCTGGTGTTGCTGTTCCGCAATCTGAAAACCATTAACGTCGATGATCTCGATCAGCTGAAAGGATAATCGGGATGACGATGCAAACCATATATCTGTTGATTCCCATGCTGCCGCTGATTGCCGCTGCGACTGTCGGCCTGTTCGGCCGCCAACTGCCCCGCGCCTCCGCGCACTGGATCACCATCCTCGGTGTCGCTGCATCGTTTGCCTTGTCGGCTTACGTTTTCATGCATGCGCTCGAAGGGCACGTGTTCAATGGCGCTGTCTACACATGGCTGATCAGCGGCGGCAGTGCGTTCGAAGTCGGCTTTCTCATCGACAAGCTGTCCGCCACCATGATGGTGGTCGTCACTTTCGTTTCGCTTATGGTGCATATCTACACCATCGGCTATATGGAAGAAGACCCCGGCTACAGCCGCTTCTTCAGCTACATTTCGCTGTTCACCTTCTCCATGCTGATGCTGGTGATGAGCAACAACTTCTTGCAGTTGTTCTTCGGTTGGGAAGCGGTGGGTCTGGTGTCGTATCTGCTGATCGGCTTCTGGTACAAACGGCCGACGGCGATCTATGCCAATCTGAAAGCGTTTCTGGTCAACCGTGTCGGCGATTTCGGTTTCCTGCTCGGTATCGGCATGGTGCTCTTTTACCTCGGCAGCCTCGATTACGCTGCAGTGTTCTCAGTCGCGCCGCAACTCGCCAACGACACCGTAGAGCTGATTCCGGGAATCGAGTGGTCGCTGATGACCGTGATCTGCATCCTGCTCTTTATCGGCGCCATGGGTAAATCGGCGCAGGTGCCGCTGCACGTCTGGCTGCCGGATTCGATGGAGGGCCCGACCCCGATCTCCGCCTTGATTCACGCCGCGACTATGGTCACGGCCGGCATCTTCATGGTGGCCCGCATGTCGCCGCTCTATGAGCTCTCGACCACGGCGCTGTCCTTCGTGCTGGTCATCGGAGCGATCACGGCGCTGTTCATGGGTTNNAGAACGACATCAAGCGCGTGGTTGCTTATTCCACCCTGTCGCAGCTTGGTTATATGACGGTCGCGCTCGGCGTCTCGGCCTATTCGGTCGCCATGTTTCACCTGATGACCCACGCTTTCTTCAAGGCATTGCTGTTCCTTGCTGCCGGTTCCGTCATCATGGCCATGCATCATGATCAGGATATCCGCAACATGGGCGGCCTGCGCAAGTACATGCCGATCACCTGGATCACCTCGCTGATCGGTTCGCTGGCGCTGATCGGTACGCCGCTGTTCTCCGGCTTCTACTCCAAGGATTCCATCATCGAGGCGGTCAAGTATTCCGACATCGCCGGTAGCGGTTTCGCCTATTTTGCCGTGCTGTCTGGCGTATTCGTCACCGCCTTCTATTCTTTCCGCATGTATTTCCTTGTCTTCCACAGCAAGGAGCGCTGGATGGAAGCCAAGCCGCATGATGCGCATCATGACGACCACGCGCATGACGAACATCACGGCCTTGCGCCGCATGAAAAACCGCACGAGCAGAAATGGGTGGTGACCCTGCCGCTGGTATTGCTGGCGATCCCATCCATCTTCATCGGTTACATCGCCATTGAGCCCATGCTGTTCGGTGACTTTTTCAAGGGTGTGATCCATGTCGATCAGGCCGCGCATCCGGCCATGAGCGTGCTCGCCAGCCATTTCCACGGCGCGGCGGCGATGGCCCTGCACGGTCTGCAAACCTGGCCGTTCTGGCTGGCGCTGGCGGGGGTGCTGCTTTCATGGTTGTTCTACATGAAGCGTCCGGATATCCCGGCCGCCATCAAGCAACGTTTCGATCTGATCTATCGCATTCTTGATAACAAGTACGGTTTCGACAGCTTTAACGACAAGTTCTTTGCTGCCGGTTCGCGCTGGCTCGGCGACAAGTTGTGGCAGATCGGTGACGTCAGGCTGATCGACGGCGCAGTGGTCAACGGCACCGCAAGACTGATTGGCCGCATCGCGGGCGTTGTGCGACAGCTGCAATCCGGACTGATTTACCATTACGCCTTTGCCATGATCATAGGCGCATTCCTATTACTCACCTTCTTCATGAAGGTATAAAAAGAACATGATGACTGACTTACCGATTATCAGCCTTGCCATCTGGGTGCCGATTCTGGCGGGTATCGCCGTGCTTTTCACCGGCGACGACAGGCGCGCCTGTCTGGCCCGCTGGATGGCGCTGGCGGGTTCCATTGCAGGTTTCCTCGTGACCTTGCCGCTGTATACCGAATTCAACTTCGCCGACGGCGGCTTCCAGTTCCAGGAGCGCTTGAGCTGGATTCCGGCATTCAATATCCATTATCACCTGGGTGTCGATGGCATCTCGGTCCCGCTGATCCTGCTGACCAGTTTCATTACGATGGTTGTCGTTGTTGCCGGTTGGGAGGTGATCGAGAAGCGCGTGGCACAGTACATGGCGTCCTTCCTTATCATGTCGGGGCTGATGATCGGCGTTTTCAGCGCGCTCGATGCGATTCTCTATTATGTTTTCTGGGAAGCGATGCTGATCCCGATGTTCCTCGTCATCGGCATCTGGGGTGGACAGAACCGTGTCTACGCAACCATCAAGTTTTTCCTCTACACCCTGCTCGGTTCGCTGCTGATGCTGGTCGCCTTCATTTATCTCTATCATCAGACCGACAGTTTCGCGCTGGTTGATTACTACCGGTTGCCACTGGCTTTGCCGGTACAGGTGCTGATCTTCCTTGCCTTCTTCATGGCATTCGCAGTCAAGATTCCGATGTGGCCGGTGCATACCTGGTTGCCCGATGCGCACGTTGAGGCGCCGACCGGCGGTTCCGTCGTGCTGGCGGCGATCATGCTGAAGCTCGGTGCCTACAGCTTCCTGCGCTTCGCCATGCCGATCGCGCCGGATGCCGCACATTATCTGGCCGGCTTCATGATTACGCTGTCCCTGATCTCCATCGTCTACATTGCCTTTGTTGCGCTGGTGCAGAAAGACATGAAGAAGCTGATCGCTTATTCGTCGATCTCGCACATGGGCTTTGTCACGCTCGGCATGTTCATTTTCAATCCGCTCGGCATGGAAGGCGCGATCGTGCAGATGATCTCGCACGGCTTCATTTCCGGCGCAATGTTCCTTTGCGTAGGCGTTTTATATGACCGCATGCATTCGCGCCAGATCGCCGATTACGGCGGCGTCGCCAATACCATGCCGACTTTTGCCGCCTTTGCCGTATTGTTTGCCATGGCCAACGCCGGTTTGCCCGGCACGTCCGGCTTCGTCGGTGAATTCCTCGTCATCCTTGGCGCCTTGCAGGTTAATTTCTGGTACGCATTCCTCGCAGCATTGACGCTGATCTTCGGTGCTGCCTATACCTTGTGGATGGTGAAGCGTGTGTTCTACGGCGAGATCGCCAATCAGCAGGTTGCAGCGCTGAAAGACCTCAGCAAACGCGAGTTCTTCATACTGGCAGTATTGGCACTGCTGGTCATCGGTTTCGGCGTCTATCCAGCCCCGATCACCGAATTGACCAACGCCAGCGTTAGCCAGTTGCTGTCACACCTCGCGCAGAGCAAGCTGCCGGCCGGATACTGAGACTGAGATAAATCATGAGCAATATTTTTTCCGACCTCATCACCGCACTGCCCGAGATATTCGTGCTCGGCATGGCGATGTTCATACTGCTGCTGGATCTGTTCCTGAAACCGTCACAACGCGGCCTGATTTTCTGGCTGGCGCAACTGACACTGGCCGGTGCTGCAGTGATTACCATCATCACCCATACGCCGGCAGTCACTTACGCCTTTAACGGCATGTTTGTCGATGATCCGATGTCGGACGTGCTGAAAGTGATGACCTATATCGGCACCGCCATGATGTTCGTCTACACGCGTCATTACCTCACGCTGCGCGGCATGTTCCGCGGCGAGTATTACGCGCTGGTGTTGTTCGCCATGGTCGGCATGATGGTGATGATCTCCGGCCAGAATTTCCTGACGCTTTACATGGGTCTTGAACTGCTCTCGCTCTGCCTCTATGCGCTGGTAGCGCTCGATCGCGACAATCCGCGTGCCACTGAAGCGGCGATGAAGTATTTCGTGCTTGGCGCACTGGCTTCCGGCATGCTGCTCTACGGCATGTCCATGATCTATGGCGCGACCGGTAGTCTGAATATTGCAGAAGTTGGTCAATCCCTGACACAGGGCGCCCCCACTTACTCCATGCTGATTCTGGGCCTGGTCTTCATCGTTTCCGGTCTTGCATTCAAGCTGGGAGCGGTGCCGTTCCAGATGTGGGTGCCGGACGTCTATCACGGTTCGCCGACGGCCATGACCATGCTGATCGGCTCGGTGCCCAAGCTGGCTGCGTTTGCCATGGTCATCCGTTTGCTGGTACAGGGCCTCTATGTGTTGGCAGTCGATTGGCAGGGCATGCTGGTCATCATGGCCGTACTGTCGATCGCCATCGGTAACGTCACCGCCATCGCACAGACCAACCTCAAGCGCATGCTGGCTTATTCCACCATCTCGCATATCGGTTTCCTCCTGTTCGGCCTCATGAGCGCCAGCATGAACGGCTTTGCCTCCGCCATGTTCTATGTCTCGGCTTATGTGCTGATGACACTGGCCGGCTTCGGCATGATTCTGCTGCTTTCGCGCCAGGGCTTCGAGGCGGAGAATCTGGATGATCTCAAGGGCCTCAACCAGCGCAGCCCATGGAACGCCTTCCTGATGCTGATCGTCATGTTCTCGATGGCGGGTGTACCCCCGACGCTCGGCTTTTACGCCAAGTTCACCGTGCTGCAGGCCGCGCTGGAGGCGGGCTTTGTCGGTCTCGTCATCTTTGCCGTTCTGATGGCTGCCGTCGGCGCGTTCTACTATCTGCGCGTGGTCAAGCTGATGTATTTCGACGATCCGCAGGATACCAGCCCGATTGATGCGCCCACCGGCATGCGCGTGATGCTGAGCGTCAACGCGCTGAGTTTACTGGTGCTTGGTCTGCTGCCGCAGGTGCTGATGGGCGTCGCCGCTTATGCCATGTTCTACAGCATGAATTGAGTCAATTATGACGACACTCGTACTGCTGTTGCTCGCATTGCTGGTTGCCAACCTGCCCTGGTTGTCCAACCGGCTGTTTTTTGTCATTCCGCTTAAACAGCAACCCAAGTCGCTGGCCTGGTGTCTGTTTGAACTGGTGGTGCTGTATTTTGTCATGGGCGCCATCGCCTTTTACACCGAGCGTGCCGTTATGGGGCAGTCGGCTCCGCAAAACTGGGAGTTCTACGCAGTCACGGGCAGCCTGTTCCTGGTATTCGCCTTTCCCGGTTTTGTCTATCGCTATTTCTGGCAGCGCAGCTGATAGCAGAATTTCTGGAGGCCACTTGACATGAAGCTCTCGAACTCGCCGGTCAAATCCATCCTCGCCTTTGTCGTTCTTGCACTGTTTGCCTCCGTGCTGGCAGCCTGCAGCATGCCGAAGAATCTCTTGCCAGACAGCATCATGCCGGATGCCGAATTCAACACCTTGATGGTGGAAGCGGATGCGGCCATGCACGACGCCAAATGGGATCTGGCGCTCAACAAGTTGCAGCAGGCGGGCGGACTCCGGCCGGACGATCTTTCCGTCAAGCTCAAACAGGGCCAGGTCTATCAGAACAGCGGCCGCCTCGCCATGGCACACAATGCCTATCAGCAAATCATCGATGTTGAGGCCAGCGCCAAGGGCAAAAATCTCGACATCGTACAAAAGGCCAAGCGCTATCAGGCCAAGCTCGGTTTTGCACCGCTCGATGCAGTCGGCATTGCCCGGGAAACGCCGGCTTCTGCGGCGGCGTCGGCAACCGGTGAACAGGCCGCAGTGGCAGAAACCAGACCGGCCGACCTGCCGGTTGCCGTTGAAACCCCTGCAGTGTTGCCGCCGGTAGCCGCAGAAGTACCGCCGGCGCAGAACACGGCTGATGCCGATCAGGCGCAGATCGAGGAGCGCATTCAGGCCTGGGCGCTGGCCTGGGAGCAGAAGCGCATCACTGATTATTACAGCTTCTATGTGGCCGATTTTCGCGGCGATTATGCCAGCCATGCCGCATGGCGCAAGCAGCGCAATGACCGCATCATGGGCGCAGCCGATATCCGCATCCGGCTCGATGAACTCAAGGTCGAGCTGCAGGATGCGGAAAATGCCGTTGCCGGCTTCCGGCAGACTTACCAGTCTGCCAGCCTGACGGATGTCGGCATCAAGACCTTGCGGCTGAAGAAAGTCGGCGGTGTCTGGTTGATCGCCGTCGAACAGTTCCGCAAGTAGCTAGGCTGATCATGGATCGCGATGCGCTGACCGAAACCTGTCTTGCCGCGTATGTCATTCCCGGCACCAGATTTCTCGACGTCAGACGCGATACCGTCTGCCTGCCCAGCGGTCGTGAAGGTGAGCGCGAATACATCGTGCATCCCGGGGCCGTGCTCGTGCTGCCGTTGCTGGATGACGGCAGACTGGTGCTGGAGCGGCAGTTCCGCTATCCGCTGAAGCAGGTGTTCATCGAGCTCCCGGCCGGCAAGATCGACCCGCAGGAGGCGCCGCTCGTCACCGGGCAGCGTGAGCTGCTGGAAGAAACCGGCTATCAGGCCGCTGAGTGGATACGGCTTGGCGCTTTCCATCCCTGCATCGGCTATTCGGACGAAATCATCCACATCTATCTGGCGCGCGGTCTGCAAGCCGGGCAGCACAAGCGCGACAGCGACGAGGCCTTGGTGCTGTTCGAAGCCGGTCTCGACGATTGTTTCGCCATGGTGCAACGCGGCGAAATCACGGACGGCAAGACCATCGTCGCGCTCTACTGGCTGGAAAAATACCTGCAAGGGCTATGGCTGCCGCAAACCTGAACCAGGATGTGCTGATCGTCGGTTGCGGCGACCTCGGCAGTGCCGTTGCCCGCCACTTGATGGCAGCAGGCGTCCGCGTCAGCGGTACGCGCCGAAGCAGTAGCGAGCTGCCGGAAGGCGTTGATTTCATTCAACTGGATGTCACCGACCCCGCCAGCGTAAGCCGGCTCTCCCATCTTCATCCCGGCTTGCTGCTTTATTGCGTGGCCGCCAGCGCACAGACCGACGACAACTACAAGGCGCATTATGTCGACGGTTTGCGCAATGTCTTGCAGGCCTTGCAACCGGCGCATAGTCTGCGCCATGTGTTTTTTGTTTCCAGTACGCGGGTGTACGGCCAGAGCGGCGACATGCTGCTGGATGAAATGACCGCGCCGGTCCCGGCCGATTTCGGCGGCAAGCGTCTGCTGGAAGCGGAGGCCGTGCTTGCAGAGATGCAGATGCC
>DIVE01000144.1:8138-24163 GCA_002423265.1 Methylophilaceae bacterium UBA6140
GTGGCGCAATATGAAGTCCTGCAATGGCTGGCGCTGGAGCAGGGCGTGGATGCCGGCGCGGTACAGACGCCGCCGATCAGCGGCGGCAAGCGCTTGAGTAACGCCCGCATGCTGGCGAGCGGATTCGACTTGCAGTATGCGGATTACCGCAGCGGTTACGGTGCGCTGCTGGCCGGCTGAGCGCGTACGGCATCGAGCAGTGCCTGCAGGTCTTCTTCCTGCGTGAAAGGGTTCATCAGCGTCGTGCGCAGCCACAGTGTGCCGTGCAGTTCGACTTGCGTCAGATGGAAACCACCGCTTTCGACCAGACATTTGCGAACTTCGGCCTGATGCCGGTTCAGCTCAGATGCATTTATCCCTGCGGCCAAGTGGCGGAAGCAGACGATGTTGGTTTGCGGCTGCATCAATAATTCGAAATCGACCGCTGCGGCGATCATGGCGGCAAAGCGGCGGGCCTTGTCAAAGGCTTCGTCCACCAGCAGTGCCATCCCTTCCACGCCGTAAAGCGAAAAAGCCGCCCATAGCTTCAGCGCCATCATGCGTTTGGTGCATTCCAGCGTGCGGTAGCTGACGTTGAAATCCTGCTCTTCTTGTGGTTTGTCCTGAAACAGGTAAGAGGCATCCTGCGCGAACGCCAGCCGGCCTTTGTCTGCCGACCTGAACAACACGGCGGAAACCGTAGCCGGCATGTAAAGCAGCTTGTGACCGTCCCAGGTGACGGAATCCGCCAGTGCGATACCGTCCAGCATGGAGCTGTGCCGGTTCGAGAGCAGGGCAGAGGCGCCGTGGGCGCCGTCAACGTGCAGCCACAAGTGGTGCGCGGCGCAATATTCACCGATGGCCCGTAGCGGATCGACACTGCCAGTCGGTGTGCAGGCCGCGTTGGCGACCACCGCCATGACAATTTCACCGTCTTGGCGGCAGGCTTCATGGGCTTCGGTAATCGCATCCGGTCGCATGCGGCCGTCAACGTCGGTAGCAATCGTCACCACCGCTTCGGTGCCAAGCCCCATGATGCCTGCGGCGCGTGCGATCGAGTAATGGCTGTGTTCCGACGCGATGATACGCAGTCGGCGTTCTGCCGTCACGCCGTGTCGCCATATCCGGTTTTCACCGGCATGCTGACGCGCCGCCAGCAGCGCAGTGAGGTTGGCCTGCGCGCCGCCCGAGGTCAGTACGCCGTTGACGGCAGCGGATTGCCAGCCGATCAGTGCGCTCAGCCAGCGCAGCACCTGGCGTTCGAGCATGGTCGCGGTCGGGCCGGTTTCGTAGACTGCCATTGCCTGATTGGTCAGCGATGCGACCAGATCGCACAGGGCCGCGACCGGCAGCGGCGTCGCCACCTGATGACCCAGATTGCGCGGGTGGTGGATAGCGAGATTACCCGGCAGGATGTCGAGCTTCAGTTTTTCTAGCAGGCCGTTGAGATCAACTGAAGGCTGCTGCGGCAGCGGCTGTTGCCAGTGATTGTCTTCGGTCGTCGGCTCGCGCCATTGCAGCACCGGGCGCCGGGCATCGAGGCTGTTCTGTAGTTCTTGCGCCAGCAGGTCGATCAGCGCGTGGCCGCTGACGCGGAAAACCTCGGCGTCGAACATTTCCAGCAGCGTTTTCCTGGCAGTGTTCATTGTTGCTCCCGCGTTCTGAACCAACCCGTCAGGCTGATGCGCTCGCGCCGCGCCGGCAGTACCTCGTGGAAGAAGCGGCCGGAGAGAAACAGCAGTAGGCGGCCGCCCAGCGGCAGGATGCCGATGTGGGCGGGAGATAAGGGAGTTCTGGTCTTGTCGGAAGCATCGAGATACAGCCGCAATTCGCCGCCATCCTCCGGCTGCCAGTCCTGGTTCAGATAGAGAATGGCGCTCAGCTGTCGCTCCTGTTGACCCCTGAATTGATCCAGATGGCGGTGATAGACGGCGCCGGGCGGATATATCGCGAAATGGGTTTCAAATTCGGCAAGGCCGAGAAAGAAGGCCCGGTTGAGATTGCCTTGCAGCGTCTGCATGCGAGCAAGATAAATTGCCTGTTCATCGCTGGCGGTGTTTTCGTCGAGCCAGCAAGTCGAATCCCCGCGCATGGTCTTGATCACCTGGTGCTGAGTATCTTTGCCGATGCCCGCTGCATGCATCCGTCCGGATGCATGCAATGCCCTGGCCTGCAGGTTCAGTGCGCTTACAGTCGCATGCGGGAGAAAATCATCGCTGATGGTATAGCCGTGTTCAGCAATCTCGTTGAGCAGCGTTTCTGTGACCGGGCAGGACTGATCTGTGGTTTGCATGGTGAGCGGCATTATACCGCCACAAAGGGCAGAGTTTTGTTTGCGTCGCTGACCGCAATGCGCTAGAATGCGCAGCTCTCGCATTTAGACAAATGCAGGCGCGTAGCTCAGCTGGTTAGAGCACCACCTTGACATGGTGGGGGTCGTTGGTTCGAGTCCAATCGCGCCTACCAAATATGGGTCTACAGGTTCCCGCCAAATACGGGGCACCAGGTTCCCGACAAAAGCCGCTTGATGCGGCTTTTTTGTTTTTGCTTCTCGCATATGCGGTCAAACCGTCAGCAAACCCCGATTCCTGATCAGCATCGTTCAACCAGCAGGACGTTTTTCGTACCAGCCTGATGCTGAAAAGGTTAACGATATGAGCAAAAGAAATTATTCTGCCGATCGCGCAGTCACTCAGGATTTCGACGATCTGTTTGCCGCACAGCCGGCCCGGCCGTTGCCTGCTCAAATGCGTGTTTCGCGTCATTCCCATTTCAGGGAGGACATCTCCGCCGACAACATGGGTACTGAAATGCATGGCAACAGCAGGCGCTGGGGCGATGCTTCGCAGGAAGTGCAGTCGCGTGCCGTGCAGGCGATTGTCTATGCCGCTGAGAAAGTTGGTTTATCTACGCACGATACGGCCTATCTGCTGGCCATCGCCCGCCATGAGTCCGGTTTCAACCCCGATGCGGCATCGCGCAGAACCAGCGCCTCCGGCCTCGGCCAGGTGATCAACCGCACTGGCGCTGCCTACGGGCTCAACAACGAAAACCGTTTTGATATAAATGCCAATGCAGCGGCATTCGTCGGTTACTTCAAGGACATGCAGCACGTTGCCGAGCGGCGCGGTAAATCTGAGGAATACATCTACAAGTATTACCATGACGGCCCATCCGGGAATTACGGCGGACGCTCGATCGCGCGCAAGGAGATCATGCCGCGCGTGGATGATTTCGAGCAGGCACTGCGATCACAGGGTAATGAATTTCACCAGGCCGCGGCTGCCGGCGTCTATCGCGCCGCTGTCGATTGTCTCGATGACTGCAGGACGGAGGCGGAAAAGCATGCGCTGCTTGCCCGCGTGGTCAGAAAGCACCCTGAACTGCCGGAGCTTGCTACAGCTTTTGCCGCACGCCAGCAGGCGTTGACCGTAGCTGCGGGCGAGCAGACATCCACTCCTCCGGACACCCTCTCATTCCGCAAGGTTTCACTGCAGGATGCCACCGCTTACTCAGGATTCTTGGCAAGAAGGGTGGACGACATCATCGCAACCAACCTGGCGCATGGAAGATTGCCGGATATTGCGCGCAGTGAAATGCTGGCCGATATCGCGCAACCCTATGCCGACCAAGGCAGACATATCTGATCCCTCTGCATTCGCAGACAGGATAACGCCGGTATATCACCTGTTCAGGTGATGAGGCGGCTGCACTACCTCAATAGACTCGAAGCTGAATCCATCGACCGTAGACGGTCGGGAATTGCAAGGAGTGATGCCGTGAGGAGACAGCCGTGGACTTTCCCGTGTTAGCCGCAGAATGCGCGCCCTGGGTGGCGCCGCAAACGCTGGAGGCCATTGTCAGGACAGAATCCGGTTTCCGTCCCTACGCCATCGGCGTCAACAAGGGTTTTCGCCTCATCCGTCAACCGGTCAGCCGCGAAGAGGCCATCGTTACCGCCCGCTGGCTGATCGGAAACGGCTATAACATTGATCTCGGCCTGGGGCAGATCAATTCCGCAAATCTGACTCGCTTGGGGCTGTCCGTCGAGGACGCCTTCGACCCTTGCAGAAATCTGGCTGCTTCAGCAACCATACTTGGTGAAAACTATCGCTCGGCCAGACAACAGGCGACCGATGACCAGCAGGCATTGCGGGCCGCATTGTCAGCCTACAACACCGGTTCTTTTTCGCGCGGATTTTCCAATGGTTATGTCCAGAAAGTCCTCAGTAATGCCGGTGCAGCAGCGCCGGCGCCGGTTGCGCCGCAAATCAGTCAACGTTCGCGGCAGGCTGTGAAACCAGATTCGAACCCCGCCTTGCCGGTAGCGGATGCCGGATATCCCCCGGTCTATACCATTCATGTGGGTGAAAACGGCACGACCGTGCGCGATGCGCAGGGCGTGATGGTGTTTGAATGAACAAGCGCCTTCAGTCGATCATCGTGCGGGCAGGGCATTTTTTTGCTCGTTCAAATTGGTTACCGGCCATGCGGATGCTCGCAGCTTTTGTGATACTGGGTTTGCCGCCGGTCAGCCATGCCGAAGCCGAACGCGAGTCTGTCGTCATCACCGGCGATTCAGCGGGCGCCTCCTGCCGCCGGGTGGCGGTCGGACTTGTCAAATACCAGCTGCACCATTCCTGGTTTGCCGGCATGACCGGCTGGGGCCGCGGCAAACCCAAAGTCACTGATATGCGCGCCGAGCTTTATGTTTATGACCGCCATGACCGCAAACTGTCGAAAATGCTGGAGATCGAGGCGCCGCGCAAGTGGCGCGAAGATACGCAGTTTGAACTGACTCCGCGCATTTTGCCGGACGGGGAAATCATCTTCATGCTGCGTGGCGGTTGTGGCAACGGCAATCAGAGTTGTCGGGAATCGCGCCATTTCAAGTTGACAGGCCCCTTTCGCAGCCGCCACGGGCAAGCCTGCTATCTGTTCAATCCGGCGGCGGTTGATTACCGCACGCATCGTTATAACCCGCTTTCCTACATCAGCAGCGACCCCAATTTTCGTATCGACGACGTGCAGAAAATCGCGAACATGCTGTTTCCCGACATGCCGGGCGTCGATGTCATCTGGACCGCAACGCCGCGCAGCCTGTTTCTCGGCATTGTGCTGATGCTGGCGGAAACCCCGGGCAAACCGGTGACGCTCGGGCAGGTCGTGCGTGAATCGCTGATGGAGGGTGACGGTGCCCAGTATTTCGCCCGCCTGGTTAATGAGCGCGCGGCAACGGACAAACCATATTCCAATGCCTGCGTGCGGGCGCTCAACAGCTATATCTCGATTACCGCAGAAAACACCCGCGCCGGCGTCATGACTTCGTTCCGCTCGCGGCTGGAGCTGTGGATGAACCCGCTGGTGGATGCCGCCACCAGTGAAAATGATTTTGACCTGCGCGACGTACGCAAACGGCGCATGTCGGTGTATCTCGGCGTCACACCGGATAACCTGGAGCGCATGGCCCCGCTGCTCAACCTGTTCTTCCAGCAGCTGATCGATCTCAACACGCGCGAACTCCCCAACCAGAATGCCGCCATTCGCCATAGCTGCCTGCTGCTGATGGATGAATTCACCGCCATCGGCAAGATCGGCATCCTTTCCAAAGGCATCAGCTATATCGCCGGTTACGGCTTGCGCATGCTGCCCATCATCCAGAGTCCGGCACAGCTGGTGGAAGTCTACGGGCAGGAAGGCGCACAGAATTTCACCACCAACCATGCCCTCAACATCATCTTCCCGCCCAAGGCTTCGGAATCGCAGACCGCGAAGGAAATTTCCGAATGGCTCGGCAACCAGACCGTATCCGGCATCATGCTCTCCAAGCCGCGCAGCATTTTGCATCGCAGCTTCGATAAACAGAACCTGCAGATTTCAGACCAGCAGCGGCCCTTGCTGTTACCGCAGGAAATCACCGGCCTCGGTAGCGGCCGCGAATTGATCGTCGTTGAGAACACGCCACCCATCCTCGCCAGCAAGGTGGTGTACTACAAGGACAAGGTCTTTATCGACCGTCTCAGGAAAATCTCGCCATCGCTGCGCAGCGGCGGTGCAGCAATTCCGAGCAAGCGCCAGATGGACGATGCCATCCGGCGCGGTGAGCTTGCTGCCGGCGTGCCGCGCATCGACCTCGAAGCCCACCACAAGGCAACCGGCGGCGATATCCCGCTCAAGGTGGTTGCGCCACCTGCCAAGAGCGGCGGCGCGACGGTCAAACGTCCGGTGACTGCGGAAGACATTGCCAACATGGCCAACCTCAACACGACCGATTTCAGCGTTGATTTCTCGCAGGTGAAAAAGCCGGAAGGTGAACTCACCGAAGAAAAACTCAAGGCCTATGCCGACGATCTGTGCCGGGCAATGGGCATGCAGATCGATTAGGTACGCCCATGTGTATCTAGGAATCGTGCGCTGATAGTTGTTTTGCTTATGGCACAGACCCCGATCATTCCGCACATCATTTGCATATTTCATGGGTCAGCCTGCAGAAATGCAAGGCACACGTTAACAGCCTGCAAATAGGCATTCGCAAACCCCATCCAGGCCTTGCGGTCGTTTGATTCATAGCAGTACACAAGAAATTGCGCCCCATTGGTTTGATAACAAAAACTGAAAGAGGAGATGAGCATGGCTGAGAATACACAGAATGTTTACGACGCTGCGGTTGTTCCTTTGGAGAGTTTTCCCAACCTTCGGGCAGATCGGTCCATGCAAAGACCGTTGGACGAAATATTGAGCGAATTGAAGATATATGCGCATCAGCACCCTGAGGATAAGGGAGTGGTCGATTTTGTCTCCAGAATCACGACGATGGAAAACTACGCCATTCATGACGGATCAACTGCTGGGGACTGCTCAGGCCATCATCGGCATGACCTGAGAGAGATTGAGCTGCCGGCAGGGTTCTTCCGGGATCAGGGTGGAACAGGCACTTACCAGGGTGCAGATGGCGCCATGCATGATGCAACACTTGCGCGTGCTGTCATTCATGAGCTTGCACATGCAACCGGAATCGACCGTCGTGTAACGTCCTTGACGGCTATGATGCATGACAGGCTGCATCCTATTGAAGCAGAAATGGAGCACCAGTTGCATGATGCCCGGGAACATGGCACCCCGATGCAGCAAGCTTCCATGGGTAGATTCGCCGAGCGTGCCGCTCATGAGGCAGGTGCTGTTGCAGTTGAGAACGAGGTCATGCGAAGTGTTTTTGATGACCGGCATGACCGTCTGAACTATGGAGATCGCGGCGAATCGAGAACTTCCGAGGCATTGCAGGGCTGGTATCGGGAAGGCTATCCGATGCAGGGAGCGTGTAGCAATGGCCAGCCATTACAATTGGAGCGCGGAGAAACTCAGGCTGCAAGCGCGCTTGCTCCTTATCTTGCACCCCAGTTGGACGGGATGACACAGGGACAGAAAGGTCTGGTGATGGCGCAGATTGAGAGTCGTCTTGCCAGCGTGAACCATCAGAACGGCGATCAATTGACAGAGCAAGACCAAGATGCCGGTTCCGGCAGGAGCATCTGATTCTGTCCGGCCGGATATGACTTGTTCGGCTGAATCAGGTAAACAATCGAGGAAAAAATGACGACGAATCACTATGAAGAAAAAACCCGCCTGACCGGAAATTCCGAATTGGGGCCACGCCAACTGGATCCGGTGACCGGCGTGCTCGTTGGTTTTGATATCAAGAATCCGGATGGCAGCAAGCTCCACGTTGATCTCCGTGATTACGGGCGTCCACAGGAAACTGACCATTCAGCCGGCAGGTTGCGCGAGACCGTGTACCAGACCTATGACTTTCTTGCCAGAAACGTGCCTGCAGCGACGCCCGTTTTTGAGAGTATTGCGCGTGAATTTCCCCGAGGAATGATCTGGGTGAAACCAGAGAAGAACGGATTATGGAACGAAATTTCACCGGGGAAGGGGGATGACCCCGGTGACCCGGGCAGGGATCCTGTGCAGTTAACCGGTAATCTTCGCCTGCCGCGTGGCAATGATGCCATCGCTACCGGCGGCGGCGCCATGCATTCAGATGCGGCCGCCCAGGATTACCTCGGCAAGGATGGCAAATGGCATAGCCAGCTGCCGGCTGAGGCTCTGTTGCATGAACTGGTGCACTCGACTCGCGAGCTGCAGAACTGGCGCAGCGTAGAAGCTGAGGCTGCATTTCTCTCGCAGCAGGGGCGTAGCGTGCCTGTCGAGAATCTCAAAGAACTGATCCGGCTGGAGAACGAAGCGCGGGCGATTGAGTTGGTGAATCAGAGCATGCTGGCGCCATTGGGTGTTGGCGAGCGCGACCCATCTGCTTATCGCATCAACAAACCCGCCAGTGTGGCGCCACTGCCTCGCAGCGATTATGCGACAGAAGATACTGAAAAGCTCCGTCATGCAGGCGTTCCTGAGGAGCTTGCCAGCTATAGCCGGCCCAACATTGAGCCTTTGCTGACGCCTGAGCACTGCGCGGCCATTCTTGACCGCATCCGCATCAATATATACAACGCGGCCAGTCAGCAGGGTGCTGCGGTTGATCAGTTTCCGAGTTTGCAGGAGTGCAGCCGTTAATTCCGCAATGAACGATACATCCATCACATTCCCATCCGGTAGGCTTCGGCGCGCGCTACTGGTGCCTGGTTTTATCCGGAGGTTGTCACAAACGTCCATCATCAAGGAGATGCAGTCATGAGTGGTGCAGAATCGATCAAGCTGAATTTGTTTGACCCACAGAAGGATTCCAAACTGTGGTCCGATGCCGAAGCGTTTCAGGGTGAGCCCGGAAAGGTTTACGTGTTCGGGCACGGAACGCCGGAAAGTATTTCAGACGACCGTAATGGCAAGGGTACAGCTTCTGTCAGGTTGAATCCTCGTGAGCTAGGCGTGATGCTGGAAGGCATGGGTGTAACAGCAGATACCAAAGTCGTGCTTGTTTCTTGCTCGACGGGCAAGGGGCAGCATTCATTTGCACGCGAATTATCCCGCTATTTTTCCGAGGTTGAGGCGCCTACCAGGGATATCTGGACAAACGGGGCAAGGTCGGGTGAAGAGTTGAGGCCAATGTCTGACGTATACGGCAGAGTATCCGAGGCTGTGAAGGATACTGACGATCCGGGCAAATTCAAGCAATTTCATGCTTCAGATTACCAGTATTGCAAATCCAACCCGGAGGTCTGTGATTCGCCGGAATCGGAACTCCCCACTTCGGGTACGATAAAAGAGAATGGCGTTTATATGAGTGCGCGCGACACGGGCCGTGACGACAGGCCGTTTATCTCGCCGGAATCTCCTGCCGCTTCACAACCTGTCAGCCCCGGTGCGCTTCAACAGGCCAATCTTGTTACTGCCAACCAATATCTTGAGGCAGTGCAATCAGGAGATACATCCGGCTTGCCGGAAACGCTGAAGCCGGTCGTGGCACTCAGAGAACAAATGCTGGCTAAGGTGCATCAGGTCGCTGACGGTGCAAACCAGCCTGTGAATGAATCCCCCGCGATCAGGGCAATTGATACCTTTATTGCCGACACCATAAAGCAGGGCAAGCTCGATAACCTTATCGCAGAAAATCACCGTATGGAACATGAGTCACCGGTAGTTGAACGCTGAATAAGTCAGTTATTGCGAACTCGAAGGGTGAAGCAATCCGGCTAAAAATATAAAGCTGCAAAACCTTAACCCCTGGATTGCCGCAGGCTGACGCCCTCGCAAAGACGAGGTTCTGTCACCCCATGCATGTGGCAGGGTGGATCAGTTTGCTATGATTGCAATTCTCGCATCAGCCCCGCCAGGGATATGACCTGAGTGTTGTGTTCGATCGGGAAACTTTCTTTGCCGCCGTATACGACGAATTTTCTTGTGACATTGATTTCTTCCGCCGTTTTGTGAAATACCGGGTTGATTTTCGGCGAGAGCCCGTGCTTGATTTCCACCGCCCAGAGTTCGTGCTCGTTCAGTTTCAACAAGAGGTCGATTTCCTCTCCCTGTGCTGAGCGGTAGTAATACGCTTCTGATGTCAATGGCGCGCAGGAAAGCAGGTTTTCAATCACGAAGCCTTCCCAGCTTTTACCCATCACCGGGTGAGAAAGCAGTGCTTCGGTATCGGCCAGTCCGAGCAGGCGATGCAGGATGCCACTATCGCGGATGTAATATCGCGGCGATTTGACCAGTCTTTTCTTGAGATTGGCATGCCAGGGCTGCAAGCGGCGCACAAGCAGAAGATCCGCCAGAATATCCAGGTAATGTGTGATGGTTTTGCCGTCCACTTCAAGATTGCCTGCCAGTTTGGAGTAGTTCAGCGACTCGCCTTGCAGATGTGCCAGCATGGTCCACAAGCGTCGAAGGCGCAGCCCGGAAACACGAAAACCGAGCTGCGGCAAATCCCGTTCCAGATATGTGCGGATCAACATTTCCAGCCATTCCATGCTGATCGCATCCGTTGCTGCCAGATAACTTTCCGGAAATCCGCCGCGAAACCACAAGCGCTGTATGTCTTTCAACTGCCGGTCCGGTAATTCAAGCACATTCAGCCCTGACATCGGCTGGTAGTGAATACGCCCCGCAAGACTCTCCGAGGATTGCCGCATCAAGTCCATCGAAGCCGAACCCAGCAGCAGGAAATGCCCACCCATTTTGCCATTGCGACGGTTTTTGTCGATTAATCCGCGTAGCACCGGAAAAAGATCCGGCATGCGTTGCATTTCATCAATGATGACCAGTTTGTCTGAATGAAGGGAAAGATAGGCAAGCGGGTCTTGCAGCTTGAAGATATCCTCGGGCGATTCGAGATCAAGATACAGAGAGGGCATGGCCTCTCCTATGTGGAGCGCCAGGGTGGTTTTGCCGACTTGGCGCGGGCCAAGCAACGCAACGGCAGGCACGCGTTGCAGCAGTTCCAGAATGGTAGGCGTTATCATCCGTTTAATCATTGTTGCATTTTAGGAGCCTATCTCCGGAAATGCAACCAATTGCTGTGTTGTTCGCCTCGGCTCGATCAGGCTTGCGCCGGAATGGCCCAAACCCGTCATTGCGAACCCGTCAGGGTGAAGCAATCCAGCTAAGAATATCAAGCTACAAAACCTTGTGGATTGCCACGGACTGCGCCCTCGCAAAGACAAACCTTGTGGATTGCCGCGGGCTGCGCCCTCGCAATGACAAGCCCTGCGATTGCCGTGGGCTGAGTATCTCGCAAAGACCGGTGCCATTGTTCGATTGTTTGCCGGAAACATCGCACCCGAGCCCCAAGGCTGTTACTGCCCCGTTTCATATTTTTGGCCGTTAATAAGGCGGAGGCAGGCAATGGGAGAGGGCAAGGAAGGCGCGGCATCGGCTTTTTTCGGCGCGGTGCATGTAGATGCTGCGTGGGCGCTGGATGGCAAACCTTTGGCAGAGAGCAGGTACTGGCTGGCCCTGGCGCAGCATCAGGGCGATGACCGCCAGCGCTTGTTCATGTGGGATGGCGAGCGCCTTGGTGTGCTGGCAGATGAGGCTGCAATCGAACTGCTGTCCGGAGATGATCGCACGGCCCTGGCTGCGATGCTGCGCCGCCTGAAAAATGCCGGCGGTGCGGCGCTTGCGATGCAATTTCATATCGAACGTCTGGCAGAGCTTGGGCAATTGCAGCACCCTTTGGGGAGCCTCCTGCCAGCATGGCAAGCATTGAGCGAAAACCCTGATGCAGAAGCCGAGGCTTTGCAGGCGCATGACCTAAGGAAAAAGCTGGCCGCCAATCTGGCCGGGTTGAATGCCGCTGCCGGCGGCCCTGCCGCGCCGGTTTCGGCAGCAATTGCCGCTGCCCGTCAGCACCAACGGCAAACGGGCATTCAATCGCAGCAGCAGAATTCAGCGGCAACACGTGCTCCGGAGTTGACGGATATGGCGCGAGGCAGGGAGACGCGCACGGCGGGCTTTGATTTCAAGGATGGCGGTTACCGGCTGGAAGCCAACACCGGCAGCGAAATGGTTGCCAAATCCCTGGTTCGCATCGCCCATGCCCGGGGCTGGTACAGCCTGCGGGTGGCTGGCGATATGGCGTTCCGGAGGGCCGTGTGGCTGGAGGCTGCCGCACAGGGCATGCAAGTCTGGGGCTACGCACCGACTCCTGAAGATATCGCAATGCTGCACAACACCCTTGTTGACGGCACCGAGGAATCCGGCATCGGGCTTGAAGGGCGGGTACGGCCGGATAATTTTGCTTTCGATGCCATTATCGCGACACCGGTTGGCTCTCACAAAGGCAGCCTGCCGAGCGATAAAAATCAGGATGGTAGCGACCGTGATGCGCGGGGCTGGATCAAGTTGACCAAATTCTTTTAAGGTACGCCAAAATTATCAGACGCAAGACAGGAGCGCGTGGTTATCGGCAGGTCTGGCGTGAGCTTGTCCAGATAGAACGTGTTGTTGCCATGCTGGCGCCCGAAGTTATCAACGAAGGCGTCATCAGCGCCAGGTTCGGTCATGTCATGCTCGCCGCCGGCGAGCATGACACCCTTCAAGCCAGTGCCGAAGACCATCTGCTAGCGGCGGTTGATCCCGCAACCCTCGACATTCTGATCTACAACCGCCATTTCATCATGGCCGACAGAGCGGCTAGGTCATCATGAGCGCCAGTGCCGCCTTCGAGATTGCCAGCGCCGTCGTCAACGTATCAACAAGCAAGGGCCGCGGAGGCACCGCCATCATCTGGTCCGATTATCGAGACAACCATGACTGTCAGCATCAAGGCTGGTGCAGCCCGGGGCGGTACATTGCTTGTTCCACCGGATGCGGTTGCGATTGTTGCTGGCGGTCGTCGCAAGCTCCCAGTCAAATCCATGAAGGGCGGGGTGAGCGGCGTCAGTCAGGAATCAAGTTTTGATCAAGGGCTACAGAAATTGCCTGGAAACAAAAAATATAAATGAACGGGAATGTAACCCATTTGGGGGATGCCGTAATCCGCTGACAGGTTTTTCATTCAGTGTTGGCAGCCGACAAAGTAAGGCTTTAAGACTTGATAATAGTGCCAGAAAAACGAAATTTTATGATAGGACCCGTATATTAAAATGGTATATTTGAATCGTCTTTATTGAAAATGGCAGGTTAAAGTATCCGTGTCTACTCCACCAAGTATTATTGCCGCTATTCGCCATTGCCTCAGGCCACTGGTACGGCTTTGTTTGCGTTTTGGTCTTGATTATCGCGGATTGACCGAGATACTCAAGGTTCAATTCATCGCCGTTGGCGAAGAGGAAATAGCGGGTTCGGGCCATGCTGCATCAGATAGCCGGGTTTCCTTGTTGACCGGGGTGCATCGCAAGGATGTAAAACGTTTGAGAGGGATGGAAGTCAACGATGCCGAATTACAAAAGCGCCCGTTGTCGGCAAACCTGATTTCTTACTGGGTTGGTACACCATCCTTGCTCGATGCGGAGGGCAATCCGCTGGCTATCCCGCGTTCTCCAACCCCAGGCTTTTCAACATCGTTCGATGAAGTTGCAAGATCGCTCACCAAAGATGTGCACCCAAGGGCACTTCTTGATGAATGTGCAAGGCAGGGCATCGTCCGCGTCGATCACGAGGACATGGTACATCTCAATACTGACGTGTTGATCCCGGATCAGAGCCTCGATGACAAGGCTGGATTTTTTGCGCATGCAATTCATGACCATATGGCAGCCTCCGGCCATAACCTTGCGGGCGGCATGCCTGCCTATCTGGATCGGCATGTCTGGTATGTCGACTTGACCGAGGCGGATGCCATCAAGCTTGCAGCGATATCGGAAAAGATTGCGATGAAGGCGCTGAAAGCAGTCAATCAACATGCGCTTGAATTGAAACAGGCTTCTGAAAAAAACCCGGAATCGCACAATACGCGTATTACGTTTGGTACTTATTTTTATAACACCAGAGAATCGGACGATTGAAAATCGCTCGAATGAAGCCATGAGAAAACATCCGGCAGGCGTTTACCTTGCGTTGATTCTGTTCTTTTGCGGCTTTTTGCCCGGGTTGTCACAAGCACGCGATGTGCATGTGTGGTCATGCACAGTCGGAGATCACAAGCCAATCAGCCTTTGGTCGGAAGAAGAGAATCATGCTGCCGGTATAAGATCGGATTGTGCTGCATCCGGAATCGGCGGCACAGGTAATCAGGCAGAAAGCGGTATCGGCGGCACAGGCCAGCAAGCCAGTGGAGGTATAGGTGGTACCGGCAGTCAGGCAAAAGGTGGCGATGGCATCGGCGGTACTGGTCAGCAGGCGGAAAGTGGTATCGGTGGCACCGGTCAACAGGCAAACAGCGGCATTGGCGGCATTGGCGGCACCGGCCAGCAGGCGCAAAGTGGTATCGGTGGTACCGGGCAAGTTGCGGGCAGGATAGTGCAGTCCGACGGTATTCTGATGGTGCGCGATATGTCCGGTCACAAACTACTGCTCGGCAAGGGGGATGTTGTTTGTGCCGGAGATCGTATCAATGTAGGCCAAGATGGCGGCGCAGTGATCAATTTTGCCGATGGCGGCGTACTGTATGCCAAGCCCGGCACACAGGCAAAAATTGAAAGTTACAACTGGTCTGACTCGGCGCCCGAGAAGAGCAGCAGCACGATAGTGCTTCATGACGGCGGTGTCCGCGTGGTGTCCGGACAGCTCGCGAAACTCCGGCCAGAAGGCTATCAGCTGAAGACGGAGGAAGCCAGGATTACAGTGATTGGTACGGATTTCCTTGTTTCCCGCGTAGTGAAACCTGCTCGCGATATAGCTGCCGGAACTTATGCCAAGGTTACGGAAGGTGAAATTCTCATGGAAAACAGCAGAGGGTCAACCGGCCTGGTTGCGGGTGAGTCAGCGATGGCGCTTGAGGGCGGTGCGCCGGTGCGTTTGCCTGAGACGCCGGCGTTCATGGGGTGTCAATAAGTTGTCAATAACTGCGCCTTGCCATTGGTGATCGCGATGAACTGTTGCAGTCTGATGTTTAATTGGTAAGTGTTTTGCAAATATGCCGAGTAGGCATTCTCAGGCAGCTTCCTACTGGTCCTATCCACAAGACGCTTTCTGCTTGGCTGAATCCAGTCAGGCATAACCAACGGATTCACTGCCGCCACCGACAAGCAACATGCTCGATAGCAGGAGTTTTACCAGTTCGGCTTGGCGATTGACTCCGGTTTTGGACAGCACGCTTTTGACCTGAGAATTGACGGTGTGAATGGAAACGCCTTTTTCCTCGGCGTAATCTGAGAGCCTGGTGCCTTGGGCTACGGCAATTGCGAGTTTGGCTTCAGCCGGAGTGAGCCCGAAAAAATTTGCGATAAGGTGGGGTGAGATTTGCAGTGTGCGTTCAGGTGAAACGATAAACATGGTTGCGTAAGGTCTGTAGTCATCCGGCAACATGGGTAAATTCAAAGGTACCAGCGTCACCGAATAGGCGGGTTGTTTTCTGTCCGAGCGGGATATTCTGACCAGATTGCAACCGCTATCCTTGCCTTGGATTACCTTGTTGATTTCTTCCTGCAGCTCGGTTGTTTCTCTGGCGTTGTTGGCGAGAAATTTCCTGTCATGCGAAAACATCAGGCCATCCCGACTTTGGATGATTTTTTCGGCAACTGCGTTGAGAGCCATTGGCCGACCGTTTTTTCCTATCAGCGCGGTCCCGACACCGAATCTCTCAAAGGCTTGCAACAATACCTGCATGACGGGTTCAACGATGCTGCTGTTCTCCACATCATCCATGCTGCTTTCAGCTCGGGTGCCGGCACCATATTCTTCCGAAGCTTCATGAAACTCACGGATTGAAGTGTGGCGGAATCCATTCCCTGCTTCCAAATAAGGCTGGTTCATGTCCATATCGCTCTCCTGTTTCCTGTTGCTGTCCCCAGCTGCAGGTACGATCCGGGTCGATTTTTAGTTAGATATTTTATGTATGTCGACCAATTTAATATATGGGAATAAAACACATATAACTGATAGGCTATCACAAAAAAAATTGATGTCAACATTTATATGATTACTTTATTAATTGGGTAAATTTAAATTACATGGATTGCGCATAGTTTGAACTTGAAAGCTAAATTCTCGCA
>DIVE01000144.1:24261-24903 GCA_002423265.1 Methylophilaceae bacterium UBA6140
TGACACAGAAACGATTAAACATGCCAGTTATTCGCCTGCCTGACGGCTCTGAAAGAAAATTCGATGCGCCCGTGACTGTTGCCGATGTGGCGCTCAGTATCGGTGCCGGGCTGGCCAAGGCGGCTCTGGCGGGCAAGGTGAATGGCAAGCTGGTCGATACCGATTTTCTGATCAACGAAGACGCAGACTTGGCGATTGTGACCGACAAATCTGCAGAGGGCGTTGAGGTCATCCGCCATTCGACGGCCCACTTGCTGGCCTATGCAGTCAAAGAGCTGTTCCCGGAAGCGCAGGTGACCATTGGCCCTGTCATCGAGAACGGCTTCTATTATGACTTCTCCTACAAGCGGCCGTTTACGCCTGAGGATCTTGAAGTCATCGAAAAGAAAATGGTTGAGCTGGCGAAAAAGGATGAGCAGGTCACCCGCAAGGTGTTGCCGCGCGATGATGCGGTCGCTTATTTTCAATCCATAGGCGAGCACTACAAGGCCGAGATTATCGCGTCCATTCCCGCTAACGAGGATGTCTCGCTCTACAGTGAGGGAAATTTTACCGATCTGTGCCGTGGCCCGCACGTGCCTTCGACCGGCAAACTCAAGGCGTTCAAGTTGATGAAACTGGCCGGTGCCTACTGGCGCGGCG
>DIVE01000144.1:24913-32600 GCA_002423265.1 Methylophilaceae bacterium UBA6140
AAGCAGCTGAATTTCTTCCATATGCAGGATGAGGCGCCCGGCATGGTGTTCTGGCACCCTCGCGGCTGGTCGCTGTGGCAGGAAATCGAGCAGTACATGCGCGCAAAATTCGTCGAATACGGCTATCAGGAAGTTCGCACGCCCACCATCATGGATCGCAGCCTGTGGGAGAAATCCGGCCACTGGGAAAACTACCACGAGAATATGTTCACGACGGCATCCGAAAACCGCGACTACGCCGTGAAGCCGATGAACTGTCCGGGACATGTGCAGATTTTCAACAGCAGTTTGCATAGTTATCGCGATTTGCCTCTGCGCCTTGCCGAGTTCGGCTCCTGCCACCGTAATGAACCTTCCGGTGCGTTGCACGGGCTGATGCGGGTGCGCGGCTTTACACAGGATGATGCGCATATCTTCTGTACTGAAGAGCAGATCGAGCCGGAGGTGGCCGACTTTATCGCCATGCTTTACGAGGTATACGGCGACTTCGGCTTTACGGATGTGCTGGTCAAGCTCTCAACCCGGCCTGAAAAGCGCGTTGGTACTGACGAAACCTGGGATCAGGCGGAGCAGGCGCTTGCGGCTGCGCTGGAGCAGAACAAACTGCAATATGATCTGCAGCCGGGTGAGGGTGCCTTTTATGGGCCCAAGATCGAGTTTACCTTGAAGGATAGTCTCGGCCGTTTATGGCAAGTGGGCACCATACAGCTCGACTTCAACCTGCCTGTCAGGCTGGGTGCGGAATACGTGGCGGAAGACAATAGCCGCAAACACCCGGTGATGTTGCATCGCGCGATCGTGGGTTCCATGGAGCGCTTCATCGGCATTCTGATCGAACACTATGCCGGCGCCATGCCTCTGTGGCTCGCACCTGTGCAGGTGATGGCGTTCAATATCAGCGATGGTCAGGCCGAGTATGTCCGGGAGGTCGTGTCGGAACTGAAGAAATACGGCATACGTGCAGATTGCGACTTGAGAAATGAGAAGATAACCTATAAAATACGCGAACATAGCTTACAGAAGCTGCCTTATCTGCTGGTTGCAGGTGAGCGTGAAATGCAAAGTAAGCAGGTGGCCGTGCGTACCAGAAAAGGTGAAGACCTGGGTTCAATGCCAATACAGACGCTGATCGAGCGCTTGCAGGCAGAGGTCGAGACCAAAGGTAGCGCGGCCTAATTATTTAATTTTTTGGAGAATTTGCTATAGCTCAAGACAAGGAAGTGCGAATCAACGGTGACATTACTGCACCTCAGATTCGTTTGGTAGGCGTGGATGGTGAAGCGCTCGGTATCGTGACATTGGCCGAGGCCTTCGCAAAGGCCGAAGAGGCTGATATCGACCTGGTTGAAATCGCCCCGCAGGCCGCTCCGCCGGTTTGCCGATTGATGGATTACGGCAAATTCAAATACGCTGAAAGCAAAAAGCAGCACGAGGCGCGTCTTAAGCAAAAGCAGGTTCAGGTTAAGGAAGTCAAGTTCCGCCCCGGTACGGATGATGGCGATTACAACGTCAAGTTGAGGAATCTTGTCAGATTCCTGCAGGAGGGGGACAAGGCGAAGATTACGTTGCGCTTCCGCGGTCGTGAAATCACGCACCAGGAGTTGGGTCTGGCGCTGTTGAAGCGGGTGGAAGCCGATTTGCAGGAACACGCCGTCGTCGAGCAATTTCCAAAAATGGAAGGCCGGCAGATGGTGATGGTGTTGGCACCACACAAGAAACCGAAGTAAGCGGTAAATGGTTTCGAAGCGGCAATCAGGCCGCGAAGGAACACAAAAGAATTCTGAGTGATACGGCTAAATGGCATGCCCACGCACTCTTAACTACTCTCAAAGGAGAACAAAATGCCAAAGATGAAGACCAAGAGCGGCGCCAAAAAGCGCTTCAAGTTCCTGGGTAACGGCAAGGTCAAGCGTACCCATTCGCACCTGCGCCATATCCTGACCAAGAAAACCACCAAGCAGAAGCGTAAGCTGCGCGGTACGGCAATCATTTCATCCACAGACGTCAAGCGCGTACGCGCCATGATGCCGACTCAATAAGGAGATAGAACATGCCTAGAGTAAAACGTGGTGTCATTGCCCGCGCACGTCACAAGAAAGTCCTGAACGCTGCCAAGGGTTATCGCGGTCGTCGCAAGAATGTTTACCGCATCGCCAAACAGGCGGTGATGAAGGCCGGTCAATATGCATACCGTGACCGTCGTCAGAAGAAGCGTCAATTCCGTGCGTTGTGGATTGCCCGTATCAATGCCGGTGCTCGTGAGTGCGGTCTGACTTACAGCCGTTTCATGAATGGCCTGAAGAAAGCCGCGATCGAGGTTGATCGCAAGGTGCTGGCCGATTTGGCAGTTTTCGACAAGCCGGCGTTTGCCAAGTTTGTTGAACTGGCGAAATCCGGTCTCGCTGCTTAATTTCAAGCTGTTGAAAAAGGAGGCCGTGTGCCTCCTTTTTTTACGGCATAATTCGAGGCGATACTTAAAAATAAAGCCATGGCGAACATGACGGTGCAAAACATGGAACATATCATCTCCGAGGCACAGCAAGACTTTGCCGCTTGCGAGACAATTCAGGATCTGGAACAGGCCAAAGCGCGCTATCTGGGTAAAAGCGGTCTGTTGACCGAACAACTCAAAGGGTTGGGCAAGCTTTCGGCTGAAGAACGCCCGGCGGCAGGTGCTACCATCAATGTGGTCAAACAGGCCGTGGAAGAAGCACTGAGAGACAGGCGTGAAGCGATTCTGGGTGCCGAACAGGCCAGGCAGCTGGCGAGCGAATCGATTGATGTCACCATGCCTGCACGCAATAACGGTAAAGGCGGCCTGCATCCCGTGACTATGACGCTCAACCGCCTCGAACAGATATTTCATTCGATCGGCTTTGCGGTGGCAGAGGGGCCGGAAATCGAAACCGATTTCTATAATTTCACCGCGCTCAATATCCCGGAAGACCATCCCGCGCGTGCGATGCACGATACTTTCTACATCGACGACAAGCACGTGCTGCGCACGCATACCTCACCGGTGCAGGTGCATTACATGCAGAACGCACTGAAGGATAAAAGCGGGCCGCCGTTGAAAATCATTGCGCCGGGCCGTGTCTATCGCGTCGATTCCGATGCCACGCATTCGCCGATGTTCCATCAGGTCGAAGGTCTCTGGGTCGATGAAGACATCAGTTTTGCCAATCTCAAGGGGGTCGTGCAGGACTTTCTCCAGCGTTTTTTCGAACGTGAAGACCTGGAAGTTCGCTTTCGCCCTTCATTCTTTCCGTTCACCGAGCCATCGGCCGAAATGGACATGAGCTGGAACGGCGGCTGGCTGGAAATCGGCGGTTGCGGCATGGTGCATCCCGAGGTGTTTCGTCATGTCGGCATCGATAGCGAGAAATACAGAGGCTTTGCCTTTGGTCTTGGCGTCGAGCGTCTGGCCATGTTGCGCTATGGCGTGAATGATTTGCGCCTGTTCTTCAATAACGATATGCGCTTTTTGCAGCAGTTTGGATAAGCGATGCAATTTTCTGAAACCTGGCTCCGCCAATTTGTTAATCCCGCGATCGACAGCGAGACTCTGAGCCACGAGCTCACCATGACAGGCCTTGAGGTCGAGGCGCTGGAACCGGTCGCGGCCTCTTTCAGCAAAGTGGTCGTCGGCGAGATCATCAGCGCAGAAAAACATCCGGACGCCGATCGTCTGCAGGTGTGTCGCGTCAATGTCGGTCTTGCCGAACCTTTGCAGATCGTATGTGGGGCGCCGAATGCCCGTGCCGGACTGAAAGCGCCGTGTGCCATGGTAGGCGCTGAATTGCCCGGCTTCGCCATCAAGCAGGCCAAGGTCAGAGGCGTTGAATCGTTTGGCATGATGTGTTCCGCCAAGGAGCTCGGACTGTCGGAGGAAAGCAGCGGTTTGCTTGAGTTGCCTGCGGACGCCTTGGCTGGTGAGGATATGCGCCAACTGCTGGATCTCGATGACAAGTTGTTTACCCTTAAGCTGACTCCCAATCGCAGCGATTGCCTCAGCATTCTCGGTATCGCCCGCGATGTTTCGGCTTTGACAGGTGCAGAGCTGCATCTGCCTGAAATCACGACAGCCCAAGTACAGCACGATGTGCGAAAGGCTGTGAGCGTGCAGGAGTNNTGCGGAGAGCCCGGCATGGATGGTGCGCAGGCTGGAGCGCAGCGGTTTGAGAAGCATCAGTGCGATCGTCGATGTCACCAATTATGTATTGCTGGAGATGGGCCAGCCCTTGCATGCATTCGATGCTGCGAAACTGCAGGGCGACATCACAGTGCGTTATGCGGTGCCGAAGGAAAAAATCGCGCTGTTGAACGAGCAGACAGTCGAGCTGGACAGCGATATGCTGGTGATCGCCGATGACAGCGGTGCGATAGCGCTTGCCGGCATCATGGGCGGCACATCGACTGCAGTTTCCGGTTCGACCGCGGATATCTTTCTCGAGAGCGCATTTTTTGCGCCATCCGCGATCGTGGGCCGTGCGCGGCGCCTTGGGCTCTCGACAGACTCGTCCTATCGTTTTGAGCGCGGTGTCGATTTTGCCAATACCTGCCTCGCACTCGAGCGTGCGACGGCGCTGATATTACAGATATGCGGCGGAACTGCCGGGCCGGTGACAGAAACGTTGGGTCAACTGCCACAGCGAAAGGCGGTCAAGCTGAGATTGAGCCGGTTGAATGGCGTGCTTGGTATCAAACTGGATGAGCCGTCTGTAGCGGTTATTTTCGATAAGCTGGGGTTTGTCTGCCAGATGGCCGATGGCGTGTTCGAGGTCATGCCGCCAAGTTATCGTTTCGATATTGCGATCGAAGAAGATCTGATCGAAGAAGTCGCGCGCTTGCACGGTTACGACAATATTCCAGCGACGCCGCCGCAAGCCGATCTGCGCATGCTGCCCAGTCCGGAAACACGGTTGAACCGTTCTCTGCTTGCAGACGCGCTGGCCGCAAAAGGCTATCAGGAAATCGTCAGTTACAGTTTTGTCGATGAAAGCTGGGAGCGCGACCTGCTCGGCAACGCTGACCCGATTCCGCTGAAGAACCCGATCGCCAGCAACATGAGCGTCATGCGTTCCGGATTATGGGGTGGTTTGCTCGATACGCTGGTCTATAACCTCAATCGCAAACAGGATCGGATGCGACTGTTTGAAGTCGGCGCCGCCTATGGCGCCTGCGACGGTGGTTTTATCGAAACGCTGCGTATCTCAGGCCTTGCCTACGGCGATGCCCAACCCGAGCAATGGGGTGTGGAAGCGCGCGATGTAGACTTTTTCGATGTGAAAGCCGATGTCGATATGTTGACCGGCAGGCAGGCGCAATATGAAGCCTTTGCACATCCGGCGCTGCATCCGGGCCAATCTGCCAGAGTCAGCCTGCATGGCAAGCCCATAGGCTTCCTTGGCAGGTTGCACCCGAAATGGCAGCAGCACTATCAGCTACCGCGCGGTGTGATTCTGTTTGAGCTGGATGTTGCGCCATTACTGGAGCGTCAACTGGTGCAGTATGTCGAGGTCGGGAAATTTCCGCCGGTAAGGCGTGACCTTGCAGTTCTGGTCGATGAAAGCGTACCGCTGCAGGCGCTTCTGGATACCATGAATGCAACCGGAATTCCGCTCGTCAACGACATCGCATTGTTCGATATCTATCGTGGCAAAGGTATCCCTGAAGGCAAAAAAAGCCTTGCATTTCTGGTGCTTATGAAAGATACTCAAAAGACATTGACCGATGTTGAAGCAGACGAAGTCATGGCAAAATTGCTGGATTCAATTGTGCTTACACACCACGCAGAATTAAGAAAATAACGAATATCCTCATTGAATACCATTGATCAAGTAAGTCGTTGAAAGGTTTTTTTATGACATTAACAAAGGCCGATCTGGCCGATTTGCTGTTCGAGCAAGTCGGCCTCAATAAGCGCGAAGCCAAGGATATGGTGGAAGCCTTTTTTGAAGAAATACGGGGCGCTTTGGAAGCAGGTGATAGTGTCAAACTTTCAGGTTTCGGAAATTTCGAATTACGTCAAAAGTCTGAACGGCCGGGCCGTAATCCTAAAACAGGAGAAGAGATTCCCATCACGGCGCGCCGTGTTGTGACCTTCCACGCCAGTCAAAAGCTTAAAAGCAAAGTAGAAGAAGCCTATGCTGGAGCAAGCGCCTAAGATTCAGCTCCCTCCCATCCCGGCAAAACGCTACTTCACCATCGGCGAAGTCAGCGAATTGTGCGGGGTGAAACCCCATGTTCTGAGATACTGGGAGCAGGAGTTCACGCAGCTCAAACCGGTCAAGCGACGTGGCAATCGCCGTTACTACCAGCACCATGAGGTGTTGCTGATACGCCGCATCCGCGAGTTGTTATACGAACAAGGCTTCACCATCAGTGGTGCGCGCAACCGGCTTGACGAGCATAACGCCAATACCGGCGCGCACGAGTCAACGCCAGCCGGCACCCCGCTGCCTGCCGCAGATCCGGCGGTCGACGTCGCCGCCTTGCGCGTTGAATTGCAGGCTTTGTTGCAACTGCTGCGCGCTTGACGCAATCGCGGCAATCCCGACTTTCAAATCGTTTTTTTTTGGTATCAAGAACATGCGCTTACTCATGATCCTGGCTGACATGAACGAGCCTTTTCAGCTATAATCCTGCTCTTGTTTGCGCGTTCAGCGCGACATCGGTTCGGGGTGTAGCGCAGCCTGGTAGCGTACTTGCATGGGGTGCAAGGGGTCGGGAGTTCGAATCTCCCCACCCCGACCAATTCAGAATGCCGTTTCCAAATGGGAGCGGCATTTTTATTTCTCCGCTTCAGGGTAATGTTACTCCGCGTTTCAGCCGTTTCATCTAATCCGCAACGATATGGGTGACGTACGGCCCGAGCTGCAGGAAGTGCGTTATTCCGCTTTCCTGTAAATGACGACAGCTTTGTTGCCTCTGGTATTCCAGCTTCTGTGCACTTCCTTGAAGCTCCTGAGCTGGTCGATCCGGTTCGGCTGGTGCGGGTCTTTCTTGTCGAGGTTGACCACGAGGTAATCGTAGTTTGCAATGCTGCCGTCAGCCAGGGCCAATTCGAATCTTCTGACGTATGAATCCCCAAGTCCGGGATAAGGTGCTTTCGCGTAGTAGGCTACACGGTCATTATCGAACAGCACCGGCCGCTGCTCCGGGTTGTTTGCCTGTAGCCAGGCAACGCCGTCCTGCTGATAGTTGTAGCCATCGCGCTTGGGCAGTAGGTTTTTGACGAGGCCCAGCGTCATGATGACGAGTAGTGCCAGTAACAGCCATTTTCTGAATCTGTCCGATTTGTTTCCGTCCCAGCCATGCATTAATAGACCGCGCAGGCCGAATGCTGCCAGCACCATGATCATCAATGCCATCGGTATGGTGTATCTGCCTGACAGCACAAAGACTTTCATGATGATGAGCAGCATGTTGACAGTAGCAATCAGCATCACCGTGCCTATGACCATGCGGGCATCGGGGCTGATCAGCCGCTGACGCGATTTGAGAGCGTAAGCGGCGAGACCGATACTGACTAGTCCCGAGGCCGAAACAATTTTGCTCAGCACGACGAAAATAAAAGTCAGGATCAGGCCCTGCACAGCAAAATCATCCAGGTAATTGCCCAGTACTTGGGTCGCCATGATCTCCGATTTGAGTACAAGGTTTCTTGTCAGCTCCTGGTATAGAT